>CAYUNA010000018.1:0-5688 GCA_964445895.1 uncultured Saprospiraceae bacterium
GGACTGATGATAGCTAAAGAATTATAGCATTACATTTGGTACACCGCCTAATTTTGTTTACACTATACCCTTCGTGCGCTGTCTATACATAATCCTCAAAATCAATATTTTCCTTCAAGGTTTTCGCTGGAATTCCTCCAACAATTGTGTTGTCGGGCACATCTTTTATGACCACCGCATTTGGCCCGATAATCACATTATTCCCCACATTTATTGGTCCCAATACGCGCGCGCCCGCCCCGATGTACACCCGATTGCCAATCACCGGCACTTCATACGCCCGCGACCGACCACCAATCGTAATGCCTTGCCCAATGATGCAATTCTCCCCAATTACGACACGCGGATGCACCACCACACCGATGCCTGTATGCCCAAAAACCGTCCCCTTCCCGATACGCACCGAACAAGGCACATCGCTGTTGTAGATTAAGAAAATCAGGTAACGGATGAGGGTTGGAAGAAGGGGAATTTTTCTTCGGTGGAGGGCAGAACCGATGTTGTGGAGTTTGATTAAATTCATTGCCAATTTTCATGTTCAAAATCGAAGACTTAAAAAGTACAAGAGTAAAAAAAAACAAAAGTCTCAAAGACTCTTGTATTCTTTAAACTCAGTGACTCAAAATACAAAAGTCTCAAAGACTTTTGTATTCTTAAACTCAGACTTTTGTATTCTCAAGTTAAGACTATTAAGTTCTTAAAACCATACACCTATACCAATCCCACAAAGTCTAATTACAATTACTTTAATTTTTCAATTGCCTCCATCGCCCTCTCCGTTACCACCTCTGTCTCAAAATGCTCACAAAAGTAATTCCGCGCATTCACAGAATAAGCAGCATAATGATTTTCCTCAAAACTCAAAATCGCCCCCACCAATTCATCCACCGATTTCGGCGAAATCAACCTCCCTGTCACTTCATTTTCCACAATTTCTGGAATCGCCCGCCACTGTGTAGAAATCACAGGCAAACCAATCGAATACGCTTCAATTATCGCCCCAGGATAGCCCTCGCCTCGATAGAAAGTAGGTAAAATCAACACATCATATTCTCGCAAAGTAGGTAAGACATTTTCCTTTGATAAGACCCCTTTATAATTATCACTTTTTGCAAAAATCGACCGATATTTTCCTTCTTGAATCGGCCCATAAATATCAATGGTATAAGAAGTGTCCAATGCTTGAATTGCTTCCAAAATCACGTCCAAACCCTTGTATTCATTGACATGACCTAAAAAGACAAAGCGTTTTTGAAAAGGTCGATGCGGTCGTAAATATTGCTTCGATGGCTGGTTTCGAGAGGTTGCTAATTGCAAAACGTGTTTTCCTTTTGGCTTAAAAAAATCTACCAGTTCACGGGTTTGTAAAAAGAAAATATCGGACTGTAATAGCGTTTTTTCAAATAACCATTTTTGCCAATTCGCATACTGTTCATAATGGTCTTGCATCGCGCCGCCAAAGGGTCTAAAAACAAATTTTTTACCAAAAACTTTGCTTAGAAAGTAAAAAATCGGAGCAATTGTTCTGGTTCCTCCCTGACTTACGTTTACAAAAACGACATCTACAAAAGGTATTTTAAGCAAAAAAACAGTCAGGACGTAAATCGGGTTTAACAGCATCCGGAATGGATTTTTGAACCGCTGTGTATCCAATAATTGATAGAAAAATTTGTGCTTTTTCAGGTATTCTACTAAGTAATTCAAGGAAACTGTCGCGCCGCCGAGATTGCTTTGGTCAGGCATTAGCATGGGCCCGATGATTAGGTATTTGGTTTGTTTTTTTATGGAATAATTGGATTTAGTCGAATATGATTTACTTCGCGTTCCTTATGGCAAATCGCTGTCCCCAACCAAACAACTGCATCAACATCCACAACTGATGCGATGCCTGAAAAACACTCTTCTCTGCTGTATCTTTTTTCATGGCTAATCCCTCCTCAAAAATCTGTTTTAAATACATTTTGTCGAACAATTCTGGAAACGGATTCTCCTCAAAAAACAGTCGATACGCCAAGTTCTTAAATGCCTGATTTTGATATTGATACAACGGAATACTAAAGCCCATTTTGGGATGATTAAACACTTCCGAAGGCAATTCATCCGCCATAATTTGTCGTAAAATATGCTTTCCCTTGCCGTTTTTCACCAAAAATTCATCTGGTAATGTTGCCGCCACTGCAAACAAATCCGGGTCTAAAAACGGCGCGCGCACCTCCAATGAATTCGCCATACTCATCCGGTCTACTTTAATCAACATATTCGATGGCAACGTATATTTGGAACGATAATACATGATTTTTCGCAAAGCAGAACCCTTTTGAATTTCGTATGGATATTTTTTTAAAAATTCAAAATAATAACTTCGCCGGGACTGCAATAAACGCTTAATTTCTTGTTCTGAAAAAAACGCATTAAGGGAAATTGGGATGTCATCCAACTCTTCCAACGACGTACTAACGCCGCGCTTTGCTTGCCGTATTTTTGAATAATTTTGTAAAAACGGTGTGTTTTGCGCCAATTTTAGTCCAAAATGCCCCAAATTTCGCGCAAAACGTGGCACTTTTTGCAAATTCACGATTTTTTGATACCACTGAAAAACATCATAGCCACCAAACAATTCATCACCACCGTCACCTGACAAAGCCACTTTTACTTCTTTCCGAATCTCTTGCGTAATCAAGTGCGACGGTATCGCCGAACTGTCCCGAAACGGCTGTCCAACGTGGTCAATAATCGTCCAAAAAATATCTTCTGTAAAATCGTAATTCGGGATGGTAATTTCGTGGTGTTCCGTACCGCAATGTTCCGCCACTTTTCGGGCAATTTTGCTTTCATCAAACGCTTGTTCCTCAAAGCGAACGGTAAAAGTCTTGATAGGCTTTGCCCTATTTTTTTGCAATAAACCAACGACCGTGCTGCTATCGATGCCACCCGATAAAAATGCACCAATCGGCACGTCGCTAACCGTTTGTCGTTGAATCGCTTGTTTTAAAACGGGCTGAATTAACGCTTTCGCATCTTCTTCCGTTTTGATATTATGGTTAATATTGTATTCAATTTCAAAGTATTGCTGCTGATTAAATACTCCATTTTTCAATTCGATAAAACAGCCAGGCGGCAGACTAAATATATCTTCCAACATCGTCATTGGTTCGGGTAATAACGACGTTCTAAAATAATATGGTAGCGCTTCCAAATTCAGTTTCCGAGGTATCTCTTTATTTTCTAAAAGCGACTTGATTTCACTCGAAAAACTAAAGATTTCATTTTCAAAGTGATAGAAAAGTGGCTTCTCTCCAAATCTATCTCTTGCGAAAAAAAACGTTTGCTTTTCTAAATCAAAAATGCAAAAAGCAAACATTCCCTTCAATTTTGGCAACATTTTTTCGCCAAACTCTTCATACAAATGTACTAAAGTTTCGGTATCGGAATTGGTTTTAAAAACGTGACCTTTTTCAATTAAATCGGCTCTTAATGCTGCAAAATTATAGATTTCACCATTGAAAAAAACGCCTATTTGCTGCGTTTCATTGAAAATTGGCTGTTGCCCTGACGATAAATCAATGATGCTTAAGCGACGCATGGCCAAAGCAAAACGGTCTCCTTCATAACTGCCTGCTTCGTCTGGTCCGCGATGTAGAATAGCTTGGTTCATTCTTTGAACGTAGCTGTTTCTTGTGTCGGTCGGAAGTTTATTTTTTAAATCAATAATGCCGCAGATGCCGCACATATTTAGATAGTTGAAATGGATTTTAACGTGACGCAATTTTTCAAATTGCGCCCGATTTTGCTAGTGGAACTGCGCAATTTGAAAAATTGCGTCACGTTACTTTACGGCTTTAATGATTTCAAAATTTTAAATGGAACGCCACCAACTACTACATTATCTGGCACATCCTTATGCACCAAAGTATTCGCGCCAATGACGACATTATTACCGATTTTCACGCCTTTTAAAATGGTGCATTTATCGGCAATCCAAACGTTGTTGCCAATCGAAACCGGAACAGTCACATAGCCATCCAATTGCATATTTTCACCTGCAAAACTATAGTGGTGATCATGGTCAAGAATGCCGACAAATTGCCCGATAGTCACGTTGTTTCCGATTGTAATTCGCTCATGTGCAACGATTCGGCTGTATTTATTGATGCCAAATTTTTCACCAATTTTCAACTCGCCTTTTGCATACAACATTACGTCGTCATTGACAATAATTCGACCTTGACAAATGATTTTTCCGCCCTTGAAAATATGAATACCACACCGTTTTCCAATCATGGAAATGGTGGAACTTTTAAATTTTCGCCAATAGAACATTTTGACTATAAAATAGCGAAAAACGCAAGCGAACTTGTACAAAAAGCTATTGTAGGTGAGTTTCATTTAAGTTGAAAACAGTAAATTTAAAAGCGTTTTAATCATTTGACGCTGATGAAACTGATTTTTATGGTTTTCGTTAATTTTCAAGTAGGTTCGATGTGTTCTCATCTTCGAGAAAGTTATTTTTGCAAAATATCTTTCAACTGCTTCGCTACATTCGGTCCGTAAAATTGTTCACTTGTTTTTGCCGCAGCATTCACCAATTTTGTTTGTAAATCAGCATCACCGCTCAATTCTTCCAACTTTGCTAAAATCGCTTGCTCACTCGGTTTGTCAACCAAAACAGCGCACTCATTTTCCTCAATAAAATCATTTAAAAACGAGCCTTTGGGCGAATGGGCAAAAATAGGTTTACCAGAAAGTAAGAAAGGAATTGTCCTTGTTGGAAAGATGGTCTTATACTCCACCTCACCATAACCTCCTGTAAATCCATGAGTTAGCACGCAAATATCGTAATCTTGCAGTACGCTTTGAATTTCTTCGGGTGCAACAGAACCTTTATGTTCAAATAAGGAAGTATCCAACCCGCGTTTTTGCAAGAGCAATTTTGGAACGTGGGTATAGACACTTAAACTGTATTTTGGATTGTCTTTTATGGTATTTAAAAATCGCTTAGTGGCATCTAAATTAGATTCGTTGAAATTACCAATTGCTACTAATTTATAATGAGTTTTGTTAGCTTTTGGAATACCTGTCAATGCTTTTTTATCAGGATATTTGTCAAAAGTATGTACTAACGGAATAAATTTTTGCATCCGATATTTTTCCTCATAAAATCGTTGCATCCCTTTACTCATTACGAAAATATTGGTCGAATAATCAAAAATTTCTGCCTGAATTTCTGGTGCTTTGGGGTCAACAATCGCCACATTTTCTGTATAGGTATTGTGAAAATAACTGCTGAATGGAATACCTAAACTTTTCGCTGCCTGACAAGCCGCCAAGCAATAAAATGGGTTTGGGTAGACGCCAATGACATGGTCGATTTTCTCTTCTTTTATTAATTTTTTAATGTGATTGACTAAGGGCTGATAACGCCATTTTCTAAACCAGATAAAATACCGGTAGCCACGCCCCATTAAATACATTTCAGAGAAAAAATAGCGAAATTCTGCATGGTTTTTATCGCGATTGAGGTTGTTGTTTTGAAACATCGTTTTAGCCCCCAAGACAAGCATTTCACTATTGGAAAAATTTTTCGCAAGGTTTTCAACGATGACAGAGGTACCGCCAGATTGAGGGAGGATAGACCAAGAAACGAGTAGTATTTTCATGTTGAAGGTGTGAGGTGTCAGGAGTCAGGAG
>CAYUNA010000018.1:5788-18772 GCA_964445895.1 uncultured Saprospiraceae bacterium
TTGAGTTATTGGGAGACTACTGCCAACCGTCGTTCCCAACTTTCTGCAATCTCTTCAAAGGTCGTTTGCAAATCTTTGGTGATGTCCCATTTTGGATAATGTGCTTTCATTTTTGATAAATCAGAAATGTAACAAATATGATCGCCCGACCGATTTTGTTCAGAGTACTGGTAACGCATTTTTTTACCGGTAATCCCTTCTATTCGGTCAAATGCCTCCAAAATCGACGTAGAATTGGCGCGACCTCCACCGATATTATAGACCTCTCCGATACGCGGGGCATTGAAGAAATTTTCAATAAAATTGGCAACATCATACGAGTGAATATTATCCCGAACCTGCTTACCTTTGTAACCAAAAATTGTGTATTCCGACTCAATAATATTCACTTTTATCAAGTAACTCAAAAAGCCATGCAACTCCACTCCAGAATGGTTCGGACCGGTCAAACAACCGCCTCGCAACGCGCAAGTCGGCATATTGAAATAGCGACCATACTCCTGTACCATTACGTCTGCCGCCACTTTGGATGCCCCAAAAAGCGAGTGCTTCGATTGGTCGATAGTGAAGGATTCTTTGATGCCATTTTGGTAGGCAGCATCGGTGTAATCGTAGCGTTTTTCGTGTTCCGTTAGGTTCAAATTATTGGGGGCATCGCCGTAAACTTTGTTGGTACTCATGTGCGCGAAGGGAGATTCGGGGCAGAATTGCCGCGCAGCTTCAAGTAGGTTCAAAGTCCCGACGGCATTGACATCAAAGTCATCGAAGGGGCGACTGGCCGCCAAATCGTGGCTCGGTTGGGCCGCCGTATGGCAGATGTAATCGGGGCGGATTTTTTTTAATAATTCCAGTACTTCACTCCGATTTCGCATGTCCAATTCGACGTGTTCAAAATTGGTAAACTCCTTTTCTAACTGCTGCTGCGACCATCGTGTATCGCCTTTTTCACCGAAGAAATCAGCTCGCATATTGTTGTCGATGCCGTAGATTTTCCAGCCGTATTTGGCGAAGTGACGGACGACTTCTGAACCGATTAATCCTGATGAACCTGTAACTAATAATTTTTTCATATTATCTATATTTTCAAATTTGAATGGTTGAAACATTCAAATTTATATACGCATCAAATCACCTTCTTGGTCGGAAACGGTATTGTCAAACTCACCGTCGCAAACGCCAACAACGCCCAATAAATCGGACTCAAAAAATTCTCTGACCCGATACCGAAAATGACTAAAGCCGCTAAAATCATTAAACTAAATTGGTAAAATCGTGCCGCCGCTTTTGTTGCAGCGAATTGAATTTCCCACATCAATTTCCTCGTAATATTGCCCAAAAAGAACAAATAAAATAGTAAACTCGGCATCCCATACACCACCAAAAGCGTCACATAATCGCTGTGTGTGGACAAATATGCGCCACGATTGACACATTCTAAAATGGTTTTATGATACTCCGTTTGAAATAATTTGGTGAATTTATTTTTGAATTGTCCAATGCCAATACCCATAAAAAAAACGTCATTTCCCGCTTTCATCGCCCCTTTCCACAACGGAACGCGAACATCTTCCACTCCTTGTTTATTAATCACTCGGTTGGTCAAAACGAAGGACGCGCCGACGTTAAATTTGTCCATATTTTGGCTCAAAAAAATGAAAGACATGCCCGCAATTGCTACCAGGGTCACGATTTTACTTCGCAAAGAAGCGAATATAAAAATCAAGCTACTTAATACTGCCAAAATAAACAGCCCTGTCCGGCTACCAGTTACCGGAAAAACATATAATAAAAACACCGCCAACACCGCATAAAACAGTTTTTTTCGCCATTGTTCATTCACCGAAATCCGATAAACGATAAAGGCAATTGCCACCACAATACTGAGCGCAACATAGTTGGGATTGTTCATAAAACCGCCCTGTCGACTGTAATCTCCATGAAAAAAAAACGCGTTAAATAAGTACCCGCTATTCAAAATAATGCCCCAGGTCAGACACCAAAAAAGCCGAATCCATTTGGCTGGCGTCAGCGACATATTTTTCATGATAAAATAGGTCAGCAAATATAGACTTATCTGAAAAGTATCGTTATTGAAATAGCGCATCGAAAACCGTCCCTGCGTCATTTGAATCAATGAGATTAATAATCCGTAGATAAAAATCAGATAAAATGGAAAATCATCTCTATAATTTATTTGTCCACCCCCCTTGAAAAATACTTTAATCAAATAAGTACCAATCACTAAAATCGATGCCGTTCGATAAGGTTTTAAAATAGTATCGATTCCAAAAAACACATCCAAAATATGCTCAAAAGGAATAAATAGCATGAAGCAGCAAAGGAAAAAATAAAGGAGTTTGTCGATATTTATTTGAATGGGGTTCAAGTCGGTTGTGTTTTGCTTAAAATTTCCAAAACGGCTTCCACTACTCTACCCGTCGATTTCCCATCATTGTTAAAACATTGCTCCATCAAGGCATGATTTCTTTCTGCTAAATCTTGTTGTGGATTGGCAATGTATTCTTTAATTTTTCCTGCCAATTCTTCGTAAGAAAAAACAGGTGTGCCACCGCCAATTTTTATAAATTTTGCTAAATGATTATAATCAATTAATCGACGAGCAGATTTCCAATAAGACAGTTGAGCATCGCCGTCAAAAGAAGTAAAAATCACAGGTTTTTCTACCATCAACGCATCAATTGCGACGGTCGAACCAGAGTTCAAAACCACACTACTTCCCACCAATAAGTTTGATAAATGATTCATATCGTTTTGCTGCATACTCCATCGCATTTTGCTTTTCACCAGCTTTGGAAAGTCAACAGCTACGCGGTTATTTTGGATGTTTTTCAGACGTCCTAACCAAGATTTATCAGCTAAAAATCCCGATACATTCTGCGGATGTGGCCGCACGACCAATTGCATTTTTTCACCAAAAACATCCGCTCGAATTGCCTTTGCCAACCACTCTACAATATCAATTTCTTTGGGTGCAAAATACGGCGAACTCATCGCTACAAAGATATACGGCAAATCAGAAGTTAGTCCTAAACCAGTCAGCAACTCCCGATTTTTCGGCTGCTTTTTTACGACAATATGATGGTCAAAATGAGGAACGCCACAGGGGTAAATTCGGTCGTCCGAAATGCCGTAATATTCTTTCAATTCATTGCTCATGATGTTGCCCCAGGTGATAAAATTATCCGCTAAAATCGGAAATTTGCCTTTGCAACTAATATTATCCCAACTCAATAAATGAATCGTCGTTGGAATCTTTTTTTGCTTCGCAGCGTACAATACTTTGGCTTCTAAAATACTAACAGGATAAGTAGAAATGACGAGTTTTGGATTAATTTCACGCATCAACTTCGTCATATCTTTCGACGCTAAATATTGGTTTTCTTTGGCAGCAAAACGTTTACCAATGCTCGGAAAATACTGATTAAAAAAGTAAATCAAATAATACAAAAACGGTCGAATTCGTCGCCAGGGATGTTTGGATGTATTGTAACGAATCGCTTGAATATGCTTCTCCCAAAGTGCAGGATTTGCCTTGATATTTTCTAAAAAATACTTGCGCTTGAATAGATAGTCATCGTCCCAAATATTGGTATCAACAGAGGCTTCAAAAACGGAAATTTGACCTTGTTTTTCAAGCATTTTTAAGTTCTCATCTTCTGCATCAGGTGCAATAATTGCGATGCGTTTTCCATGCTCTACCAATTGCAAAATCAAACCCGTTTGGAGTAGCATTCTCGCCGCAAATCCATGCGCGATGACGTAACATATATCGAAGTTTTGTTTCAAATTTTTATAGTAGCCTGCTACTTTAGTAACTTGGCAGTTTTTATTTTGTCGCGCTACTAAAGTAGCGGACTACCTTTTCGGCTTTTGCCCAATCTTCCAACGTATCAATATTAACATCTATCGGGTTTTGTGATAAATGAAACGCAATTTTCTCCCCGTAAAGCGACCGTTTTTCCAGTAAAACACTCGTTTTCACAATGTAAATCGAACCATCTCGATGATACGCTTTCGGCAATTCCTGACGACGTGGAATAATGTCTTTTTCACCAGTTGCAATACTTAAAAACGCTCCATTTTCATCCGCTTCAAAGGTCCAATGTGGGTTGTATTGGTGCGGCACTTCTCGTACTGAAATGAGGCTATCTGCCTCCTGATTTTTAAACGTTTTGACGGCTTCTTCAATATCTTCCGTCGTACGAAAAGGGCAAGTCGGTTGCAACAAACAAACGGCATCAAAGTGGACGTTTTTTTTGACAAAAAATTCTACAGCATGAATAACGGTATCAATACTCGGTGATGTGTCTGTCGCCAAGTCAGCAGGGCGCAAAAATGGAAGATTTGCACCTGCATTTTTGCTAATTTCAGCAATCCTTTCGCTGTCCGTACTGACCACCAAATCGTCAATTTCTGCCGTCGCTAAACCTGCTTCAATTGTATAACAAATCAACGGCTTCTCACCCAATAGTTTAATATTTTTATTGGGTACGCCTTTCGAGCCTCCGCGTGCGGGTATCAGTCCTAAAATTTTCAATTATCAAGGTATTTTTGCATGATTTCAGCCGCTTTTTGGGAAAATATTTTTGCACCCGAAAAATTCAAGTGATCATCGTCGTAATAATGAAATTCATCTTTTACTTCGGGTATTCTATTTGTATTAAAATCGTAATACGGAACGTTCAAGTCCTCGGCTAAAGAATCAAATTCCGTAGAAATCGCCGCATATTCTTTAATGAACTCAACAGAAACCGATGGCATTGGCGAGGACATGAAAACTATTGGAATATTTTTCTCTTGACACTGCTTCACTACCATTTCTAAATAGGTCACGTTCTTCTCGGTAATTTGTTCTTTTCGAATATTAAATTTGCTAAATTGATTATCGAATTTCAATTTTTCAATCGCTAAAGTATCTTGATTAAAAGCAAAACCATTTTTGTCGTAAAGTCCTTTTCCTATTGGTAAATAATTTCGTCCCAATAATTTATTTAGCTTATGTTTGAAATGATTGCGATAAACGTGAGCGGGGAAAAAGAGCAATTTTACTTGTTCATTAAAGCTAAATCCGTCTGTTAAAAACTGTTTTTTATTCTCCCCCCAATTCATTGAATGAAAATTGTAACGGCCATTATTAAGCTGGTTGTCACTCGTGAAAACCATGACGTATAAATCTATTACAACAATTTTTGGTGACTGTTTTTCTAAAATTTCATTTAAAATAAAATAGCTTGTAACAGGTGTTTGGGCAGAACTTCCAAAGTTAAAAACAGCATTTTCTAATCCTATCTCTTCCCGAATCGTCGCAGGATGATAACTACGATACGCGTGAGAAGAACCTAAAATCAAAGCATCAACCGGCATTTTCAAATTATAATAATCGTCCCATCGCAAATCTGAAAAGAAGATACCCGCTTCTTTCAAATCAACTGATTCATAAGACTTTAGATATCTACCTAATGCTAAATTAGCTATAAAAAGCAGTGTACTATAAAGCAATATTTTCTTCAAAAAAACACTCATTCAATCAGTTGTTTCCTGAACGTTCTTGTTGAGAGGCTGAGGTTTTTTGCAAAATCAACATCAATTCCTCCATAAAAACCTGCATCCCTCGACTATTTAAATGGTCTGCATCCAAATAACAGGAATCCGGGTAAAAATTATTTGTCTTATCAATCACCGTTACACCATGAGTTTCCAATCTATTTTTTTCCAATTCAAAGCGTTTTTTAACAGATATTGGAATCAAATTAAAATAATCCTGATGTACCGGTGTCCCTACTAAAATTGGCGTTATCTCTCGTTTTTTACAAAATTGAATCAGCGAATCCAAATAACTAATTGATATTTCAGAAATACCTAATTCCTGTTTATTATCATAAAAATGACGGTCAATTACGCCTTGATAATTATGAACCCGACTAATTCCATCATCCTCGTTTACAAATTCTCCAATATAATTTATTTGATTTTGATTCGGATACAAGCCCATTTCATTTAATAAAACTCTATAATATGTCTTAAAATTAACGTCAATATTTTCTAAACTTTCAAAATCTAAAATCGGATAGTATCGTTCAAATAACATCTTCGCCCACATCGGATTTCCAAATTTTAAATCATTAAACATTCCTATATTATAAGGAGAAAACGCCAGAAGAACGGTATCGGGCTCAACTATCGGCTGCATTTTTTTTAGTTTCCAAAAAGAAGCAACATAGGGTTCTCCCTGCTGGGAAACGTTGATGGCAGATTGAAAACGGGCTGGATTAATAGCTCGCCTAAAATGAGAATCACCTAAAATGAGCACTTTTGCGGGGGTTACTTTTGGTGTTACTTTTTTTAATAATTGAAAATTGATGCAAAAGTTCAATCCAATATAAACCGACGGAATCAGCAAATACAACAGCAGCTTTTTTATAAATTTCTGCATGTTTTAAAACTGGAAATAAATAAAGCTCGTCTCCGCTTGTGAGGCAAATAACAGAATCGCCAATGCCGTCGTAATATAAATCGTCCCACGCACCAACTGTGGCACTTTAGCGTCATCAAACTCAAATCCATGCTGCTGGTGTCGTTGCAACCACTCCACTAAAAGCAAAATTCCGATACCCAAAAGCAGGAAAATATTTTTACGAAATAACCTTGGATTAAAATCGATATTTGTCACCATTTGCGCGAGATAGTCAAACGCTTGCGTAATGTTTTCTGCGCGAAAAAATATCCATGCGATGCAAACTAAAATAAAAGTCAACAACATCTGTCCCAACTCTTTCACACTCGGCAGCCACCTATTTTCAGCAACAATATTTAGATTTTTTCGATTTTTCCCAGTCAAAATAGAAGGAAGAAAATACAGTGCATGGAGAATTCCCCAAACGATAAAAGTCCAATTCGCGCCGTGCCAAAAACCACTGACGACGAAGATGGCAAAGATATTACGAATCAACTTTGCTCGGCTATCTACTCGGCTGCCACCCAACGGAATGTATAAGTAATCGCGAAACCAAGTTGATAAAGAAATGTGCCAACGTCGCCAAAATTCGGCAATATCACGGGCAAAATACGGGTAGGCGAAATTCCGCATTAGCTTAAATCCAAACAATCGCGCCGTCCCAATCGCGATGTCAGAATAGCCCGAAAAATCACAATAAATTTGGAACGCAAACAACACCGCACCAAGTGCCAATGCTGCTGTGCCCATCGTTTCATAATTTTCAAAAATCGTATCGACAATTGGTGCACAATTATCGGCAATCACCATTTTTTTAAACAATCCCCACAGGATTTGCCGCATCCCATCTTTACCTTCTTGGTAGTCAAATTGTCGCTTTTTTTGAAACTGCGGAATCAACTGCGTAGCTCGTTCAATCGGCCCGGCAACCAACTGTGGAAAGAAACTCACATACGCGAAAAATACTGTCCAATCTCGCACCGCTGACAGTTTTTTTCGATAAACATCTATGGTGTAACTCAGCGTTTGAAAGGTATAAAAACTAATACCAACGGGCAGAATTACCCGTAAAGTCATCGGGTGCATTTCTACGCCAATCGCCCCAAATGCGGCTATAAATTCGGTGATAAAAAAGTCGTAATACTTAAAAACACCCAGCAAACCGAGATTGACGAAAAGCGACAATCGGAGAAATAGTTTTCGCCGTTTTTCGTTATTTGATTCCTCGATTTTTTGACCAATCAGATAATCTACAAACGAACTAAAAATGATTAGCGACAAGAATCGCCAGTCCCACCAGCCATAAAAAACATAGCTGACAAGTACAATAAATGCGTTTTGTAAACGCAAATTCCGCTGCATAATCGACCAGTAAAGAGCGAAAACGATAGGGAGAAATATGGCGAATTCGATTGAATTAAATAGCAAAGTTGAAGGGTTTAATACTGCAAAATTTTATGGTACGTCAATGGCAGTTCCGACAGCAACTGCGCAATCTGTTTTCCCGCATCTCCCGTTCCATAAATTGGGTCAGAACTGTAATGTCCCGCTTCGATTTGGTGCTGAATGGCTGCTTTAATTTTTGTTTTGTCGTAAGTCACATCCACCACATTGGCACCTCGTTCCCGACCATCTTGCCGTGACCCAATGTTGACAACAGGAATACCTAAATAGCTACATTCACGGATACCAACGCTCGAATTTCCGATTAGGCACTGACTATTTTTTAGCGTTTTCAAGAAGTCAGTAGGTTGCATATTTTTAAAGAAATGAATGTGCTGTAAATCATGTCTTTCCCGAAAAGAACGGATGCCATTTGATGTCCCGTCTGACCCCGCATCGACGTTAGGCCAAAACCAAAAAGTTGGAATTTTTAACTCAAAAATGGCTTGCATGGTCTCTTCGATATGGGCCCGCGAAGCTTCGTATTCCGTCGTAACAGGATGCTGCATAACGACCAGATAGCCGTTTAAAAAGTCAGGAGTTGCGCCTACTCCACCGTATTGTTCGTAAGGCGAAAAATCGAATTGGTAATCGTTTTGCACTTCATCTGCCAGGTCAATTGACGGGCAACCAGTATGAAAAATCGTGTCTGCACGTTCGCCCATTTTCAGCACTCTTTCGGCAGCTTTTTTGCTCGAAACAAAGTGTAAATCTGATAGTTTGGTAATGGCGTGGCGTACCTTCTCATCAATATTGCCCGTCACTTCGCCACCTTGAATATGAACCAACGGAATATTTAAATAGGAAGCTGCAATCGCGGTGGACATCGTTTCAAAACGGTCAGCTACAGTTACGACAGCATCAGGTTTTAAGTTTTCAAAAACATTGGTCAACTCGATGATGCCCAACCCTGTGGTTTTGGCTTGCGCTGCCAGATTTCCACCTTCCAGAACATTGAAAACCCGTGCTGAAATGTGAAATCCATCAGCTTCGATAACTTTTGCGGCGTTGCCATACCTACCCAATAATGCGGATGCTGCGACGACCAATTGAAGTTCCAAATCCGAATGTTCATCTATGGCCCGTAATGCCGTTTTAATGCGGCTGTAACTTGGGCGGGCGGTGACGACAACGGCTATTTTGCGTTTATTTTTCAGGATTTTATTTTTTTGTAAAAACAGCTTTGAACTGATTATTTTTATTAGACAAAATCAAATAGTATGTGCCGTTCTTTAATAAATTTACGTTGATAGAATTATTAGATGTTTCCCCAATTGACACATTTTGACCTAAAACATTGACAATTTTATACGTAAAATTTTCTTCATTTTCATTTTCAAAGAATAATCTGTCCTCAACTGGATTTGGATAAATTTTTAGCTGTTTTTCAAAGTTTAAATTAACTACATTAACGGTCGTATCGCCTTCTAAAATCGGGCTACCCAATTGTTCGGAAGAATAATTAACCACTTGATTATTACATACAGGAAGCTGTTCCCAAGTTCCTAAATCACCGTCATAAAGTATTTCAATTGCCTGTAAAGGACAGCCGACCGCCTGCGTGGTATCGGGCATTTCGGTAACGATAAATTTGAACGTTAAGTTCGTGCATTTTTGAGATTCGCCGCAGCCTTCGTAGCCCCAATTTCCAGTGGCATTACTACCATTTTCGTGACCATTATCAAAAATAAGTCCTTCACAAATTGAGTTGTTTTCCTCAAAAACCCAGATATGATGGGTGGATAATTCAGGCGTACTCATCTGAATATCAACGAGTTCAAAAAAGTTCGGATTATAAATTGGAGAGATGCATTTGACAAAGTTTTCATTAGAATTTCTCACCAATAGACTATCAAAAACGATTTTGATGGTATCCCCTAACTTCAAAGGATTGGCAAAAGTCGAATTGCTCGCACACGGCAAGTTGCCTTCCCAAATCGGGGTGTTTTGAAAACAATCCTCGTCCGCCAAGTCTGCCGCAAGTGGATTTTTATTATTGTAAATTACATTCGTCGAGTCTTGAGTATAAAATGCTTGATATGCAATCATTTCCTTCGGCGTTTCAAATAAATTATCGGTCACTTCGACTAGTTTATCATCATTTTGAAATATGCCAATTCCATTTTCGTTCAGGTGCGTCAACCGATTGTATGCCACCCGCAGATTTTGCACTTTGGCACTAAAAGTCATGCCCGCTTCGCTGTGTTCCATCAACGAATCTCCCACTTCATTCAAATGAGAAAAATCATTGTATAAAACTTCCATTGGGCGGTCAAAAGTATTACAAGAAAAGTGCAAAGCCGAGCCGTTAAAATCGCGTCCTGAACAGTTGCGAATGGTCGCGCCGCAGATAAACATATTTTCGGTAGTGCTATTGTAAAAGCGACAATCTTCAATTAAGACGCCTTGAGAAGTGGGAAAATTAATGCCAACATTCACCCGCCAATCGTAATTTAAGGTATAGGAATCGCGATTGCCATCGAAGACTAAATTTTTAAAATGAATACTATCTGCATCCCCAAATAGCGGGGTCATTATTGGAAAAAACAAGCTCACTGAATCACCCACACTAACCGCTTTTTGTAAAGACAAACCCGACAAGAAGATCGTAGTGTCACCACCCAAAAACGGAGAAACAGACGCTGTATAAGAAACGAATCCCGCGAGAGAATCAAACGCGATATCGTGCGAAATATTAATGGCTTGCAGTGTTCTAAACCCCGTATTATTAGCAACCGAAATCTGTGATGCACCTTCTGCCGCGGCTTGCGTAATGATTGTTTTTGGCGTATCTATTCGCCGAAACCCACAACTATCTGCTGTCCCCAAATAAGTATTGCCCGACAGCAAATATACCGAACGGTCTATATCATACATTTGGGCAATTTCGATGGTGTCGCCACCATAATTGTGCGCCGCGACCACTGCGCTATTTATCGCATCGACTTCCTCTTTGACTTGTCCGATGAAGATACTTGGCGACTGTCCACCGATTTCCCAAAAGCGTGGAGACAAGTTGTTAAATTCTCGTTTCCAACAGCCAGAATTGGTCAAAATGGTCGTTCCGAAATCTTCTTCTGTGCAATTATTTTTGACATATAAACCAAAATAGCGTGGATGCGAAATGTACACGCTATCTGCATTTCCAGCGTAGATTTTTAGTTGAAAATAGGTTTCGACGGTATCGACTTGGGCCATTAAATCTAGCGTAAAAAACAGTCCGAAAAATACAGTTAAAATAAGGTGTTTCATGCTAAATCGTTTTCGTTTAAAAAATCCCATTTCGCTTTTGCAACCTTGAGTTTCCGACCTAAAACGTTTTTAAAATCAGCCGCCGAAACGCCCATTTTTGCTGGTTTTTTCGCTTCCAAATCATCAAATGTCAAAACGTGACCTTCCGCTAAATCCTTATTTACGGATAGTGATTTTTCAAAAATCTTCTTTAAGTTGGCAAACGCCAAATTGTCATTTTTATCAATCGGATTTGCGTTGATTTTTTCCATAAAACGAACGCCTTCTACCAACTGTTTTATCTCGTCAATCGTCAATGAACTTTTCGCATCTGGCCCAAACATTCGTTTATCAAAAACGGCATGAAACTCCAAAACTTCTGCGCCCAATGCGACCGCCGCGATGCCTGTATAAATTTTGCTGGTATGTTCCGATAACCCAATTTTGACCGAAGGAAATCGCGCTTTCAATTCACCAATCACGTTCAAACCCACCTTTTCGGGCGGCGTCGGATAGCTCGTTGTACATTGCAAAATGGTCAAATCATTGCCATAGCTTTTTAAAAAGTCAACTGCCAAATCCAACTCCGCAAACGAACTCATGCCCGACGATAAAATGATGGGTTTACCCGTCTTGGCAATCTTTTCGAGCATCAAAAAATTATTGACTTCGCCCGACCCGATTTTGTAGCGTTGTACCCCAATTTCTTCCAACAAATCGACCGCTGCCTGCGAAAACGGCGAGGACATAAATTCCAACCCGACCTCCTCGCAATGCGCCTTGATGTCCACCCATTGCGCCTTGCTAAATCCCATCCGCTGCCAATAATCGTAGCGCGTCGCATCTTCGTAGCTGAAGTTGACGCGAAAGGGTTCGGCACTGCTGCTTTCGGCTTCGGCGATGTGGGTCTGGAATTTTATCGCGTCTACGCCCGTCGTTGCGAGTGCGTCGATGTAGCTGTGGAGGATGCCGAGGCTGCCGTCGTGGGCTTGGCCGATTTCGGCGATGAGGAAGGTTGGGTGCATGGGTGGATTTTAGTTAGCTTGTTCCGTTTTTATACATTGCTATGCTTCGATTTCTTTTTCATCGTGTTTTCTCAATATCATATTCAATAACTTCACTGAATAGAATCTCTTATTTTCTAAAAACGTTTGAAATATTGGTCTTAACTCACCTATCATTCCTTTTTGGCAGGCTATTGATAGGATTCCGATTGTCCCGATGCAGTTTATTCCGAAATTTTCTGCTATATCCCTCGCCTTTTTATCATCAATTAATAAAAAGTTAGCTTCGAGTTCATTGTATAAAATGACAGCTTCAGATTCTCCATAATCCATTACGAATGTCAACTTATTCGCCCCGCTAATTTTCTTTATTTTATCACGGAAGTAATCTTCGATTTTTCTGTAATGTTCGGTCGTTTTATCTCTGGTTATCTCTTCCCAGACTGCTTTTGGAATATAGATTTCATCGAATAAACCTTCCAATAATTCAAGTTTATCAACAATCGCCAAGGAGAAAATTGGTCCCGAGTCGGAGATTACTATTCCATTTTTCATCCTACTTTAGTTTTTGAATGTCTCGCAAAATATCTTCTTCCTCCAAATTTGAAATTGGCACTCGGTATTCCGAAAGTAAGGTTTCAAATCCCAATCGAGACATCTCTGCAATTTGCGCAGCTTTACCAATTGTTACTTTTTTATGCAAATACAATTGGGTAGCCAACGAAACCTTTATTCGCTTCTTTAGTTCCTTTTCTGATTCATTCAATGTAAGTAAAATGTCAGAAGGGAGGTCAATATTTATGGCTTGTACGGTCATGACTTAATTTTTTG
>CAYUNA010000019.1:0-18554 GCA_964445895.1 uncultured Saprospiraceae bacterium
AAGACCAAACTTTCTCTCTCAAGAATGTCAATTTATTTATTTCGCGTTCCTTATTCAAAGAACGGATATTTATTTTAAATAAAAAAAGGGCTTCGCTCATTTGAACGAAACCCTTGATTAATCTCTATTTTTTATAGATAAACAGTAGTACAGTGTAACAAAAGTTTGTTCGACTTGTCAGGAGGGAGAAAATTACAGATTTTCGACCTCCAATAAAAATAGTGGAGGTTGTGTAAAAAAGGTCGAAAGACGAATAGGTAGCAGATACCAGATATTTATTAAAAATTGTTTTTCAACAAATTACATATCGAATTATTTTCAAAATAAAGGTATCCGCTACCTTTTTACACAACCCTGGTGGGGTTCTTGAGGATGAAAAATGATTTTTGCAAGATCACTTTTCATCCTCAAACTCCTCTTAGGAACGCGTGGTAAAGATTGTTTAAAGAATATCTTATTTTTCTAAAACAACGCGCTCTACAATCGCTTCATTTCCAGTCACTATTTTCACCAAATAAACGCCCGCCGAATAGTTCGACAAATCAAGCTGGTGTTGTGTGGCATTGCCGTTAAAAACCGTGGTTTGCAATAGTTGACCGTTGATGGCATATACTTCGGTTGCAATCATTTCATTCAATGGTGCAGATAAAGAAATATTGACAAAATCACGAGTCGGATTTGGTTGTAAAGTCAATGCGACGCCTTGTACTTCGTAGGTGCTATTCGCATCTTCAGTTGTGAAATTGAATACCAGCGACACGGCACTTCCACAAGGATTATTAGCCGTAACTCTCCAGAAATAAAGGGTTTCTTCTTCCAAATCAATTGTTGAAGTATAGCTATTGCCCGTCACATTATCCGATTCTATGACGTCCGTAAAATCTTCATCAGAAGCAATTTCTATCAAATAACTACTTACACCAGCGATGTCTTCCCAATTGAAATTAATGTCCGAAAGCGCGACCATATCTGCACCATTTTCAGGTGAATTCAAATCGGCAATCAATGGTGGTGTTTCGACCGTAATTGTAGCAGATTCATTGGTCGTTCCGTTGTCATCTTCTATAATAAAATCAATCGTGTATGTTCCTTCCGAAACAGTTACCAAATTGCTCAAGGTAGCCGTTACCGTTGAACCACCCGATGCTGGATTCATGCTGTAGTCTATCATCGCCGCACCAGGTAGATTATCCGCAGTGATGGTTGCTGTTCCAAACCCGTTACCAATTTCTATCGTAAAAACGACTTCTTCACTCACACAAACGGTCTGACTACCAGGACTTACCGTCGCCGTCAAATCTGGGAAGGTGGTAAAGCTGAAAACCTCTGAAGCCGTTTCGCCACAGTCGCCGACGGTCGTGACCATCCAGTAATAAGTTGTACCAAATTCTAAATTATTTTGTAATAAACTATTGTTAAGCGCTGGAACATCTGAGACGATATTGTTAAAATCAGGGTCTGTTGCCAGTACGTAATTGTAAGTATTTACACCAGCAATAGCTTCCCATTCCATTGTAATATTTAATGGCTGGTCCATCGCATTATCATTAGGCATCATCAAAGTTGTCACCGCAGGCGGCCCATTAATATTCCAAATCACGCCAGCAGAAGTAGCTGGATTGACACCGTCATCACCAATTATTTCAATAGAAAAACCACCCGTTTCGGTAACATTTTCTAAAGTCACTGTAACCGTTGAACCCGGAGAAGCTGGATTTTCACTAAAAGTCGCTGTTGCCCCCGCGGGTAAATTATTTGCGGAAAGCGTCACTCCATTGGCATCATCAAATGCACCACCAATGGTTACATCAAACGTTATCATATCGTCGATACAAGACGCAACAGTAGATGGAGACGCAGAGAAAGAAAAATCATCTACAACAATGCTGCATATATCTAATTCCCAGTTGGTTAATTGACCACCGTCGTTATTTACATTGTCAATCACTGTCAATGTCCATGTGCCATTTGCAGGTTCTCCATTGAAAGTGCTCAATGCTTCTGCCGGTTGAAAAAACCCGGCTACAGCAGGAGGATTATTATTACACATGCCTTCCAATTCGCTGTAAGGATTAGGTGCATCATCATCAAGACTTACTTCAAAATTATCTTGATTACAATCAGTGACTCCACCGTTATACAGCAAAACTGTTGTATTGGAAGGAGAAGTTAAGGAAATTTCTAAATCACCAACCCAAGTGTGTTCAATCGTTAAGTTATTGATATTCAAATCATCAATTAAGCCTGACGTAGTCACTTCTAAATTTGAAGTAACCGTCGGTTGTCCGTTTTCACTAATCATAATTGGAATATCTGAGGAAATATTGGAACCACAGAGAACATTCGCAGTCGTAAAGAAATGTGTATTAGAAAAATTACCATCTCCACAAAGATTTGCACCTTTGACACGCCAGAAATACATCGTTTCAGTATTCAAACTACCCGATTGATAATTACCACTTGTTAAATTGGTCGCAGATTCTACAACTGTCGTAAAATTATTATCCGTTGCAATTTCAATCTCATACATCACCCCTGATTCTGCATCCCATTCAAATGTTGGTGAGGTTGAAACATCCATCGCACCCAATGTCGGCAACTGCAACGGTGAAAGTCCTGGTACGCCAGCAAAAGTCGTTAATGTAAGATTGTTGGTATTTGAATTCGCGCCATCTGTACCTTCCAATTCTAAAGTATAAGTACCCGCTGCCGTTCCACCAAGATTGCTAATCGTTAAGGTAGTCGAACCGCCTGGCACAATTGGGTTTTCAGCAAAAACTGCCGTTGCCCCCACCGGTAATCCAGTGACAGATAAGGTTACGTCACCAGCAAAGCTTTCGGTAGCAGAAAGGTTATAAACTGCATCCGCTGGCATACAAACTTCAACGGATGTTGGTGCAGCATCGACAAAAAAGCTGCACTGCTGTTGTGAACGACCAGCAATATTTAATACTCCAGTGTCATCAGGGTCAAGCCAATCTTTCAGTCGAGTAGCAGACGTTCCACCGCCTTCCCAAGAAGCATGAAACCAGCCGTAAGTATCATAAGCATTATTACCACAAGCTGCACCGCCACCATGTAGTTGTCCAACGACTTGTTTTTGATTATTAAAAATTGGACTTCCTGATGATCCACCTTCCGTTGTTCCAATATCCCAATCAGGGATAATCACGTGAGTGGCATTGCTAATATCTACTACATTTGGATTCAGACCATTGCCTGGTTGAGCAGGGTCAAACTCAAAACTAATTCGTTTTTCATCCGTAGAAGGATGGTGAACCGCAATAATGGTATCTTGTGGCATCTCAAATTCGGCAGACCAACCTGCAAAAAAAGCATCGGCAGTTTCAGATACTGGATCGTCTAACTCTACCAACGTCATATCTGAAGGTGCATAAGAGGCTCGAAAGATTGAGCCTGTATTAAAATCTGCCAAAGAACCATCGCCGTTTCCACCACTTGCTCCACTGCCTGGCTCTCGACAAGTACTATTGAAAAAGTTCCAATAGGTTACTAAAGATGCTGCATTTCCATTATTAACACCACAGTGATTAGCAGTCATAAAAAACGGCTTGCAATCATTGTTTACGTTATTGACTAAAAATCCAGTACAGAACGTTCCTCCGCCCATACCTATCACAGCTACTGATTGGATAATGTCTCGATAGTTATCGACAATGCCCCAACCATCTGCTTCCCCACAAATCACGTCTAAATTACACGAACCAGAAATCATTGCCGAGCCAACTGTCGTAAAACCAAGAAAATCGTGGTTAACATAGCTCAGTTCTAATTGTAGATTTGGTTTCTCTACAGTCGGTACTTGTACTTCAATCACCAATTCGTCACCGTCCAACACAGGAGTCCACAATTGCTCATGTTCTTCATTGTCTGCGGGAGTAAATGGTCCCATTACACGATCATAATTTGGTGAATAAAGAATCAACGTTCCACCATCTGGCATTATATATTTGGTAAATCCAAGATTTAATGATTTTGCACCAGCAGATTCAATTTTCATTCGCCAAACAGAATTACCGTCTGACAAATCTTCCCAATTCCCATGCGTATCTGGTCTGATATCTACTTCCATATTTTCAGCATATTTTGGGGCAATACCTGGTCCTCGGCGTTGCAACTCTGCATCCAACAAGGTTTGGTTATTTAAGGCAGGCATTGTCATTTTTTGAACCATGTCTAAAGATTCAACCGTCAATGCAATGCGGTCATCAGTCGGAAAATTTTGTGCCGATAGCTGCAAATAGAACAAAGAAAAAATTAATAATAACTTGATTTTCATACTGTACTTTGATTTTGTAAAAAGAAATAAGGGCTTTAAAAGCCCACTCCGCAAAAATACACCTTATATATATAGTGTGTTTGTAAAAATTTTAGACTATCCATTAGCTGACAAAATCAAGTGGTGTTTTAGTCTTTTATATAAAAATTTTGCTCATTAAGTGCCTCGTAATAATTAATACCTACGGTATACACACAAATCGCCACATTTATTTAAACATTACTCTGCAAAATTCCTTTCCTTTGCAAGAAAAATAATGATTCTTTGGCAAATCTTAAACTTATAATAATATGAATCGAGGACTCTGGACTTTAGTCGGCTTTATCTTTTTCCTTTTAGGTTTTTCTGCGCTTGTTTTGAGCTTAGTAGGCGTACAACTTTCCTTTCTTACCTGGTTGGATGCACCTGGTAGATTGTTTGGATTTGTGATGCGACTGGTACTTATATTGTTGGGCTTTGTTATCGTTTACCTCGCTCGCACAGATTGGAAACAACTGGAAGATGAATAATTATAACTGATGTACGCACCCGCTATATTCTAAGCTACGGGTACTAAGTTATAATATCTATTTATTTTAAAGAAAATAGGTTGATAAATAAGCAACTTTGGAAAGCAAAATAGGCATAAATTTTACCGTTAAATAAAAACATAATACCTTTTACCCTGAAAATCAGCACTTTTTTAAAAAAATATTTTTAATATTCAAAATTTAACCTATATTTGCAACGTTTTCTCATAGTATGTTTGTTTAATCTTCCTGCACTCAGAATCCCTCCTTGAGTGCAGGATATTTTTTTTATAGAACAGTGTATTAGGAACGCGAACTAAAATAAATCGACTAAAAAAAATACAACAGCTTCTAAAACTGTTGTATTTTGAAAAGGAGTCAAGAAAGGGCAGCACAAAATGAGCCACCACTTTCTGTATCCAAAATGTGTGTGTGATAATCTCTGCCGAGATTGTTTTCTCATAAAAATTTAAATGTCTAGTACTCAAATAAAATAATTGGGATGTTTTCTCTCTGAATTTAAGTCTAAAAAGTTCTCTCTAAAAATTAGAAGCATTCCGCTTCATCAAACGTTTTTTCATAATATGTTTACGTATAAAAGTTGTTGTATCCGTTTTAAAAGAAGTATATCTTGTTGGCTTACCTAACCATAAACACTCTAAAACGTTGTTTATCAAAGAATATCATAGATAGAATTAAATTTATTTAAAAAATATCGTATTTTTAAAAAGTCTATATTTTCCGCTTTTTAGCCAACACCGACCGTTTCCTAAAAAATACCGACCGTTTACCCTTGATTTTTGGCCGCTTCGTAAATCACTGTTTTTTTATCGTTGATACCGTTCTATATTTGTATCAAGTTTTCTCATAGTATGTTTAATTTTCTTTCCTACACCTTTTTTTCCCTTCTGGGGTGTAGGAATTTTTTTCTTTCCTTAAACGATACTTTGAAGATGATATAAAATGAACCTAATATATACTAACCTGACACTATTCCTTGAACAAACATCATTTTATATTTGATACTTAGTGTGTGAAAATTTTATATTAAATTGAAGATTGGAAAAAAAGAATTGTAAATAAATCTATGCGAAAACGTTCTTTGAAATAAGCCATTATTTTTCATTGCTGACTTTATATATGAAAAATAATACAATGTGTTTCAGTTGCTTATTCTTACGCCAATTCTGTGCCAACTATTTGGAATAGTTTCAAAAACACATTATAATTTTATATTATTTTTAAACTACTGTCAACAAGGACAATATCCATTTTTCATATCCTAAACCAAACCAACCGTTTACCACCCAAAACACCCCATTCCCTAAAACCTAAAGATGTATGTTTTAAATCGTCCTATATTGCATCGTGTAGTTTTCTCATAGTATGTTTAGTGCTCCTACAACAGTTATTAAATCTCCGTTGTAGGAGTTTTTTTTTTGCGTTGTTTAAAATATTTCAATAAAGCAAGTAAAGGACTCCTTACTTTATTACAATATTCAAATCAATCTCAACGCCCGTTCAATTCTTCCCAACGCAATTTCCATCATCCGCATCGACGTTGAAAAACAAATCCGAATGTGTCCTTCTGCACCTGGTCCAAACCATTTAGCAGCCCCTGGCACGACGGCAACCTTTGCGTTTTTCAATAAAAATGCTGTCATTTCTTCACTCGTCAAACCATATTCTTCAATATTCACAAACAGCACATAAGTTCCATCAGGCGCATGACAGTGCAGCCCGTCAATATTATTAATTCGCTCCACCGCAAAATCGCGCACTCGCCGCAAATGTTCCACGAATGCATCCGCCCAGTACCAACAATGCTCGTAAGCAGCACCCGCCGCTACTTGCGAAAGCGTTGTCACACCTGCCGAAGTTGTTGCTACTTTTGAAGCTGCCATCAATTGCTGGTGAACTTCCGCATTTGGCGACACAATAAAACCAACTCGTAGCCCTGCCAATCCAAATGTCTTTGAAAAGCCATGTACCGTAATTGTTCGTTCTGCCACCATCGGATGAATATTGGAGATACTAGTAAAGTCACTTCTATCATAGACAATGTCCGACCAAATCTCATCATTCATAATCCATAAATCATGCTTGACTGCCAACGCCCCTATCGTTCTTAACTCTCTGATAGTCAACACTCTGCCCAATGGATTATGCGGATTACAAACCGCTATCATTTTGGTTTTTGGCGTTATCATATTCATTAACTGAATTGGATTAAACGTCCGCGTTTCTTTATCAAACGGTAACCGAACCACTGTCGCCCCTGCGGCTTCAATCGACGCTTGAAACAAAAAATCTACTGGATCGAAAATAATAGCTTCATCTCCTGGCTGCAACGCAAATCGTGCGATGGTAAACATCCCTGAAGCAGCTCCGTCTACTGGCAGAATTAGATTTTTATTCGTCTCTACCCCCTTACGTTCACGAATGGTTTTTGCCGCTATCTTGCGAAAAGAAGGTAGCCCTTCGCCTGGTCCATACGAGAATACTCGCGCCTGTACATAATCATTTATCGCCTCCTCAATTTCTTTGGCTACAGGAAAATCAGGGTCTGCAGCAGTCAACGGAATCACGCCTTTATCGACGGTTGCCCATCTCAAGTTATAGGCCCGTTTTTTCAGTATTTTTCGATTAATTTGGTCATCAGAAAAGCTCAAAGCTGGCTCTGCAATCGTATCAATTGCGATGACAGGTGTGTGGTTGGCAAGCGGCCGCAGCGACCGTTTGACGGTAGTAAGTTGACTCATATCTTTTCCCTTTTAATTAAATTCAATTAAGTGCTTAGGACCGTGGACTTTAATCTACCATATATTGAAATTCAAATCAATGAGATTGTATCAAAAGTCTTTTGACCGAACGCACTCCGAAATATTATTTTTTAGACGGAGCAAAAACACTACACGCCTTGCCTGTAGTCCCGCAAATTGTTTATTTCAAATTGTTAATCGCTTAAAACCAGCGGCATATTCACTTCTTTCTCCAATGAAAGCGGCGACAAAAACTGCTGTTGCAACATTCGCCCTGAATTTAAAAAACCATCGACGACACTTCTTCTCATAAAGGAATATTGCTTAAAAGTCGTTTCGGCATTATTCAAATATCTATTTTGTAAAAGCAAATCCGTTAAGCAAATTGCATCCTCTAAAGCCGCACTCACCCCCTGACTCGTTAGCGTTAAAAAAACGTGCGCCGCATCTCCAATCAGTACAATATTTTTATGGTAAAAAGATGCCAATGTATCCATATCTGTGGTATGCCACATATATGACTTTTCAAAATCAGTCTTAGCAAATAGCTGAGGAATAGGGTCTGCCCACTGGCAAGTTTTCTCAAATAAATAATTCCGTTGTTCTTCCAAGGTCAATTCTATCAGGGAAGGATGCTGGCTATCAAATTGCAGATACCAAACCAAATGCTCCGCATCACAAGGAAGCATTCCAACTGCCAATCCACCGTCTTCCAAGTTAGTTTTCAGAAAAGTATTCGACCACTGCTTGACCATCTTAGAACACTTGACAACCGACACAACTTCACGAATACGCACGGGTGACAAGCGATAATCTGGATGCACCACTTTCCTTGTTTTTGACCAAATCCCATCTGCGCCAATGAATATATCGCCCGCCACCGAACTACCGTCTTGAAAACAAGCTGACTGAGCTTCTCCAGTCGCAGTATATTCAAAATGACTAAACGATTTATCGTATTCTATTGTCTCAGGCTTTATTTTTTTTGCCAAAATATCTGCTAACGTCTTCCGCCGAATTCCGACAGCATTGGGCACTGATTGGACAAGCCGACGGTCACTTGATACCGTTCGTGAATGGAAATTATGAATTGGATGAGACTGTGCCATCACTTCTTCATAAACGCCGATTTTTTTGAGGGCACTCAGCCCATTTGACAGTAAGATAAAAGCATGTCCTTCATTACTTTCAGGGTCATTTTTTTCAAATACCTTTACTTCAAATCCAGCTTTCTGTAATTGGATGGCTGCCGCGATTCCGGCAATCCCACCTCCCAAAATAATATGTTTGTTCATTCCTAATATATGTGTTCAGTTAAGAATTTAAGAATGAGGGGAATTCTCGTTTGCGAGTGAAGGGGGAATTTTTAAAGGAGGGATTTAGTAATTATTGTTTTTTTAAATCAAAGAAAAAAGTACTGCCATTTTCACCATCCGATTCTACCCAAATCCGTCCATCATGCAGTTCGACTGTTTTTTTACAAATAGACAGTCCCATGCCTGTTCCTTCGTAATTCTGTTTATCTAAACGATTAAAAATTTTGAAAATCTGCGTTTGATATTCTGGTAAAATGCCGATTCCATTATCGCTTATTTCGAATCGAAAGTACTCCTCTTTTTCGTAGGCTTTGATGTGAATTTCGGGCGTTTTTTCACAAAACTTAATGGAATTATTAATTAAATTTTGAAACAGTTGAACCAAATACATTCGATGTCCAGCTATTTTAGGCAAATTTTCCATCGTTACCATTGCCCCTTTTTCATGAATCAGCCACTGCAAGTTAGAAGTTGCCATTTCTACAATTTCCTTAAAATCAATCTCCACCTTTTCAAATACATTATTTTCAATCGTCACGTAAGATTTCAACGCTTCCAGCAGTCCATTCATTCGCTTCGCATTGCCAATAATAAACTCCATAAATTCCTTTGCTTCTGAGGAAAATTGCTTTCCATATCGACGTTGCAGTAGATTGGTAAAACTCGAAATATTTCGCAGTGGTTCTTTCAAATCATGCGTAGTAATATAGGCAAATTGCATCAAATCCTCGTTTTGCAATGAGATTTTCCGCATCGTCTCTTCCTGTCGGCGTTCGGCTGCGACCATTTCTGTAATGTCGATTCCAAAGCCAAAATTTAGGCTCAATTCTCCATTTTCAAAATAAGGAAACAGTTTTCGCAGAACGAATTTTTTACCCCCATCTGGCAAGTCATGTTCATCAATCCATTCTTTCCCCGTTTTCGTGCGCGCCAACTCTTCATACTGCCGATGTCGGTTTTCTGCAAGCGTAAATGGCTTATTTCGATAGCGACAAAAATCATAGTCCGTTTTGCCAATCATCCATTCCCGAAAATCTTTATCTTTAATAGAATTTTGATTGACAAACAGGTACTGCCATTGAGAGTTAAGTACTGCAAATTCTGTCGGCATTTGCATCAAGATGGTCTCATAAAACTTCAACTTTTGTTGTAATTTATCTTCCTGCTGGTTTTTGGTTTCTTCCTTTCGAATCAGCAACATCAGCGCATTTTCAAAAGAGTTGTCAACTAAGGGTACTGCCTTAATTCTAATATTAATCAGGTTGTGTGATTTTGTCAAAATCTTACTTTCCTGTCGATTAACTATACCCATTTGAGTCATTTTTAGAAACTCAGACCATTCTACCGGAGTATCGCTAATCAAAAAATCAGAAAAACAAGATTTTTTTAAAAAAGGAAGAGAATAGGAAGACAATTGAAGTGCCGGTTCATTGGCATCCAAAATTTTTGAAGTATCCGCATGAATGATAAAAATGGCATCGCTAGTGTTTTCGAATAGACGTTGCCAATTATTTTGCGTTTGAACCTGCATTTTTGTTTTATGAATAAAAAATGTAGGGAGGTTAGCTGTGAAATTCACAATTTTCAGACCAAAAAACATTAATAATACACTTTCTCCCTTTTCATATTCTATATCTCAGAATCAATTAATAAATTATTATCATCGTTAAATGATGAATAATAAATATAGAATTCTATAAAAAGACTATACCAATTTGATTATAAATTAAATACATAAAATCATTTTTAATTATTCAACATTCGGATTTAGTGAATGATATTCATACATTTGGATTTCAAAAAAATCTGTAAAAAATTCATAGTTATCTAGCGATATATCAAATGTAATGCTATTTGTTTTTTGTTGTCACCTGTCCGTACAAACCTCAAAATATTCTTTTTGGGGACGGACCAAAAACCGTATTTGGAATTTAATTTTCCTCTGTAAGGAACGCGAATTAAATGGTGCGTACAAATAGAAATTGGAAATGGAGTAGCATTACATTTGACACACCGTCGGATACCTAATTCAACAATCAAAACTATGCACCGTATCAATGTTTGGTCAAGTCCCCGAAATATCTCCACTGCTTTTATGTATGCTTTCGCACAACGGACAGATACCACTGTTTTTGATGAGCCGCTTTATGCCCATTATTTAACAAAGTCTAATACTCAGGCAGAACATCCAGGTACACCAGAAATTCTTAACAGTCAGGAAAATGACGGAGAAAAAGTTGTCAAAAATTTAATTTTGGGTAGCCACGCTACAGATATTGTTTTGTTTAAGCAAATGACACATCATCTCATTCATCTCAACGAAGATTTTCTGTTCAAAACACAGAACATTCTTCTCATCCGTGACCCTCGACGCATTATTGCTTCCTACGCCAAAGTGATAGCCAATCCGCAAATGCATGATATTGGTATTCAAAAACAATATGAATTATTTCAAAAATTAGAAAGAGGTAAAAATATCGCAGCAGTTATAGATGCTCGTCAATTGCTCTTAAATCCACACAAAGTCTTGAAAATTCTTTGTCAAAAATTAGACATTCCTTTTGATGAAAAAATGCTATCATGGCAAGCAAGTGCGCGACCAGAGGATGGTGTTTGGGCAAAATATTGGTACGCCAATGTACATCAATCAACTGGTTTTCAACCTTATGTAGAAAAAAAAGTGACATTGTCGGATGATTTAGAATTTCTCGCTAAAGATTGTCAACATTATTATGACTACTTATTCAATCATGCGATAAAATCATATTGATTTTTTTACTTATTTTTGACCATCACTGAAGTCATTTATTTCGCGTTCTTAAACGAAAAACTGCCACCATGTCTATTCTAAAAACACTAACCAAACCCTTTAAAAATTTAAAAAAAACACAAGAGCAGGTCACTAAATTTTTAGTGTTTGCAGAAGCGGTTCGACCGGTTAGTAGTTTTGAGCAGTTACCCGCACCGATGGCACCTGATTACAATCACTTACCCAATTGGGCGGCTCATCCTGATATTGATGACAAATCGCATTTCACGCCGAAGGGTATTGAACCAATCGAAATGCCTTTGGAGGCTGACGTGTTCTATATTCATCCAACTACTTATTTTGGTAAAAATAGCTGGAATTCGCCACTAGAACACGGACTTTCGCGCGAGTTTGTAGATGAAATGGTGATTCCAAGCCAAGCTTCTGTCTTCAATAAACACTGTAAAATATATGCACCTCGCTACCGTCAAGCTACTTTTTTTTCTTTTTTAGAAGGTGGAAAAAATGCAGAGAAAGCACTGGAACTGGCATTTTCGGATGTCGTTCGCGCCTTTGATTTTTATATTAAAAATTGGAATCAGGGTCGTCCGTTTTTCATCGCAGGACATAGTCAAGGTGCATTACATGCCATGCGGTTGCTCGAACAACGAATTGAAAACTCCGAAATTCGGGAACAATTGGTGGCAGCCTACGTAGTCGGGTTTCGTTTTCCTGCCGACAAATTCGGTACTGCATTTCATCATCTGAAACCTGCCGCAAAACCAAATCAAACTGGTTGTATCGCTGCATGGGACACCTATATTGAAGGTGGCAAACCTGGTCGGCGACTTGAAAATCGCATGCATTGGTATGCCGATGAAGATGGCAAAAGTCACTGGGAAAAGTGTGGTCAAAAAAATCCTTTCGGCGTCAATCCTCTAAATTGGCGACGCACGCAGCAGACCGTTGCCGCAACAGAAAATATGGGCGCTGTCAATACTGAATTTGCCGGAAAACGCCCCGACATTATGAAGATGCACAGCCAGGAAACAGCTAAAGTGATGTGTACCGGTTTGTCTAATCCTTATAAACATGAGGTCTCGGCAACATTGAAAAAGGATGGTTTTTTGTATATTTCAAAGCCGATTAATCGAATTTTTAGTGTATTGCTATTGCCACGAGGAAATTATCACATGTATGATTTTTCGTTGTTTTATATGAATATTCGGGAAAATGTAGGCGTGAGATTGAGGGCATTTTTGGAAAAGTAGGTTTTAATCTTTAGCTTGAGAATCCCACAGGCGCATAACGAAATATTAGCTAAAGTAAATTACTTTTTGCGCCGCACTGAAGCTCATTTAGAATTTAGCTTAACATCACTAAACAAGGTAAATACAGTAAGTTTTTTTTACCTCCCTAATGCCCTAAAAGCTTTAAAAAGTATTTCAACATCATCCCTCACCGCATAATCCTTTGCATAAAAAAAATCCAGTCGCCGCGCTGTTTCTATATCAATTTTCGGCTCCCCTACTCCATCTTTTGGGGACAAAACTCCCGTTTTTATTTTTGGCAAAATCCGTTGGTTGTCTTCTCCATTTGCATAGCCCACTAAAGTTTTTTTGCCTAATAAAACCTGTCCTATATTTTTAAAAAATCCAGCTTTATTTTTCATAAATAAAAAGAAAACAGGCGACCCAATCCATAAAAACAAACTTCCCACAAAATCAAGAACCCGTTTATTCCGTTTCGCCATCGTTGTCGCTATATCATATTGAATATCAATGGTATAAAGCGTTCCCGTCGTATTTTTAGAACTGCTACCAATGATGCTATTGCTATTTTCAGAAACAATTTTATACTCGATTTTATTCCCCAACCTAACCATCCAAGCCATGATTTCGGTATTGGTCAAATCAGCGGCACAAAAGATAATTTCTTCTATTTTATAAATATTAACCAACTTTTTTAACTCCGATAAATCGCCTAAAAACACCGCTTTATCTGCGCCTTTTCCCGGGGAGACAAATCCCATAAAATTGCTCGCAACATGTGCTTTGTTTAATAAGTTTAGAACTCGTTCGCCCTCCTTTTTTTCACCAATAATGGTCAGGTTTTGTGCGGGCGATTTGCCTACATTCAAGTTGCCATATTGAAAAAAATGCACCAACGTCCGCCACATCGACAAAGTAAAGATACCCCAAACAGTCCCAAACAAAATAATTGCTCTTGACGGTCGCAAATCCAACGGTAAAAAGCCATAAACTGCCGCAATCAGCACCGTCCCAATCACCATACCACGCGTCACCCGACGAACCTTAGAACTGTCATCATAACCGCCACTAAAGAAGATTGAACTCACCCAAACCAGTACATACAATGGCACATTGAAGTAATAAAAACTATCTGCATAATAGTCTGGATTGCCATAATAATTGGTTGCCCAAACGTTCTTTATCACCGCCAATCCACCAACCAATAACGCCGCATCAATGACGGGAAACCAAGCCTTTTTTAAAAAGTTAGCGACCAAAGTCAAAAATGCCCGGAAATAAATTGCCATTTGCAACATCAAAATAAAACCCGCTGCTTTTTGCCCCACAAAGTGCTTTTTGGCAAAAATAATCATGGCGTTGTAGAAGACTTTGACGTAGTTTAGGCTACCTTTTTTAGTGCTTTCACCTTTATAATGAATGATTTGTGTATCCGAAAAGTAATAGTTTTTATAGCCTCCCTTAATAATCCGATAAGACAAATCAATATCCTCACCATACATAAAAAACGTCTCGTCCAATAAGCCAATCTTATCCAAAACCGACTTCCGCATCAGCATAAAAGCCCCTGCCAGGACATCAACTTCATGGTTGCCATTCTCAGACAAATATCCCAAATGATAATAGTTAAATCGCTTAGACTTCGGAAAAAACCGCGACAGTCCAAACGTCTTACAAAACGCCACCCATGGCGACGGAAATCCACGCTTACTTTCGGGTAAAAAATTGCCGCTGCCATCAATCATTTTCGCCCCCAAGCCCCCTGCATCAGGATGCGCATCCATGAAATCGCAACACTTTTTAAACGTCTCTTCTTCAACCACCGTATCGGGATTCAGCAACAGTACATATTCGCCTTTCGACAATTTGATTGCCTGATTATTCGCGGTCGAGAAACCGGGGTTGTGCTTATTGGCAATTAGGTGTACTTCCGGGAACTTTTCGCGCACCATCGCCACCGAGTCGTCTTTAGAGTTGTTGTCCACCACAAACACTTCCGCCGCCATCCCTTCCGTAGCCCGACGGACGGACAACAGGGCTTGTTCGAGAAAATATCGAACGTTGTAGTTGACGATGATGATGGATAATTTCATGGGTTAGAGGCGGGCGATTTTGCTTTCGAGGTAGAAGATAGCGGCTTGGCAGAAGGGGATAAATTTTCCGTTTTCGCGAGTTTTTAGACGTTTTATTTCTGCGTTTATATCACTTTTTTGCCAAGTTTTATTGGGTTTGCTCTTGTATTTACTTTTCAAACTATCCCTAACCGTCTCAATTACTCGTTTTCGAATTGCCATTATTCGAGGTAAATTTAGATTAAGTATTTTGTCTAAATCATTATTTATAACGTCATTATCCGAGTAAACTTTTCCCTTCAGGTCATACTTTATTTCACTTTCACATCTTATATCTAATGGATTAACGGTCAAAATCTGATTTTTTCTACTTTTATCACAATGCTGCTGTTTAGCGGGCTTACCATCACTCATATTACAAACACCCAACATATTTAAGTAATTCAGTTTCAATTTTGGGTCATTTGATTGTGCTACATAATGCTCAATATCCGTTGTCCTTGGTTGTTCTTTGATTCTCCGCATGCAATAAGCACAAATATGCCCCTGTTCGTCCAATAATGCTTCGCGAATATCTGCCTTATTACAATCATCATAATTTGCGTTTGGCGTGCTTCGACAAGCCCTCAGTGACCTTGGTTCATTGCTTAATTTCTTTTCAATATACTTCATCCCTAATTGCTTAAAAATTCTAAATGAAGTGTCGCTTGAGTTAAATCTGGGTCATTATCTCCATATTTTTCACGAAGTTTCTCCAACATTTCTTCTGCTTCTTTTTCTTTTTTAGGGTCATCAATTAATTTATACAATCGGTCTAATTCCTTTTGAGCTTCTTCTGGTCGGGCTGGAACATCAAATACTTCCGCCAAAATTGAATTGGAATCCCGTCCTTTCGTATAACCACTTTTGTACGCCTTAAAATCATCCAACACAATCACATTTTCCCGCTTTACACTACTCAAAACCTGCGGCGAATGCGTGGTGACGATGAATTGAATATTGGGGAAGGTTTTGCGGAGGTTGGGGATGATTTTTCGTTGCCAGGCGGGATGCAAATAAAGGTCAATTTCATCAACTAATACAAGTCCTTCTCCTGTTTCTATAGATGACTTTTCTTCAGCAATTGGGTTTGCAATTGTTAGTCTTCGAGCAATATCTGCAACCAATAATACAACCATACGTTCACCGTCTGATAATTGAGAAAGGTTTAATGATTTTCCATTTTTTTCTAAACCAAGGGAAGACGAAATATTTGTTTTTGTATTAAATTCAAGTTCATTACCTTGTAAATTCTGCACACCCCAATTTGTAAAAAATGTATTTACTGCCTCTCTAACACTTTGTAGTTCTTTGTCAATATAGTTAAATGTCTTACGCTTTATTTTTTCTCTATTTTCATTATTTTCTCTATCAATAAACCACTTTTCAAAGTCTCTAAAATTTAATCCAGCAGTTAGAGCATGTTCATAAGCCTTAAATTGAGGTACTAAATATCTTTTTATAGGTGGCTCAAAATATTGACTTTCTACTTTTCGTTGAGCATTGTAATATGCAATTAAAGGAACATTTGAGTTTTTATTTCCTTCAATTTTCGTTATTAATTTTTCGTAGAAAGCAGTTGCGCCATTTCCAAATTTGTTTAATTCAGGATTAGTTAAGTAATAAGAGTTATTTGCTCTTTCTCCTTTATTTTTAAAATACGAGAAATCCAGAAAATTATCTAATTGGAAAGAGTCTAAATGAAGGTCTAATGGAGTATAAATTGGCGTTGTATTTTCATTCATCATCCTATTCATTCCATGTTCAAAAAACGAAACAATCGCCTCCAACACACTCGACTTCCCACTCCCATTCACCCCAATCAGCACCGCTAACCCAGCTTCCTCCTTCGGAAATTCAATCTCCAAATGTTCAAACCCACGAAAGTTATTTAATTCCAGTTTTTCAATTCTCATAGAAAATTGCTTTTAAATCAAAAAATTGCATATAATGCAAAAGGGTTTTCTCATAAAAAAAATGCAGTTCATTTTGAGCCGAAAATGATTAGTTTTTAAACTAAAATCCGAGCCGGCTCAATGGGTTCTTTAAGGAGAAATGGTGGAAATTTTTATTTTCCACCATTTCCCCTTAAAGAACCAAAAGGAGCACTTCCCAATCTTCGTTATTGCTTGGATTTTCCTGCTCCGCAGCTAATATATTTTTTATGAGAAAACCCTTTATAATGCAATAATACGCCAATTTTTCAGTTTCCTAAAAAAAACGCGAAATGAAAAAGTTATTTACACGAATTAGGTCATAGCTTTGGCTTAAAACACTGCGATTTTTCACCAACTTGCCTAATGAATGACGCTAAAGGGACGGTCAAAACTCTGGATAAGGAAAAGAAGGAATTGTGTAAGAAATGTCGGTTGCAGATTAGTCGGAAATTAAGGAAATCAACCGTCAATATGTAGATTTTTTACGCTCAAACCTTCCATTGTAAAATGACAGGAATGTTGAATTTCATTATTGGCATAAAAGGAGATTTCCCACTCAAAAACAGTTTGTTCGCAGGAGGGAATGCGCAAATATTCCAAAATAAATTCTTTTTTGAAATCATAAATTCGAAAATTAGGAATCCATGTATTCAGCTTAGTCAATAAGGTTGGGGTAATTTTTTCAATCACCAAGTCAAAATTATCTTCTAACCAATGAAAAAATTCCACTTGCTTTTTATCTCCTTCAATCGCCGTTTTTGACAATCCAATTTCAACCATTGTACCCGTCGGTCTGAACATTCTACGACATTCGTAGTAATCGCCCGCGTCTATCATTTTTCCAAAGAAAGAATGCTCAACAATAATCTGTTTTCCAAAAACAAATTCCGTTATTTTTTTCAAAAACTCCATTTTATCTACGGTTTACTCGCCTCTCCATACCGCAAAATCTCACTCGAAATAAACTTCCCCTTCTTAAATTTCAACTCATACAAACGGTCATATTCCCAAGCCTCCACAATAGGTTCGCCGGGGTCTCCACCCAGTATTTTTGCTAATTCCGGAGTCGTATTGCTATGTCCAACGATAAGGATAACTCCCTTCTTTTTTTTAACTTGTTCAGCGATTTCTTCCAGTTTTTTATGACTATATGAACCAACGCCTCGACTTGCTTGCTTGGCAGTTGGCGCGGCAGTTTGTTGAGTTCTACGATAATCCGTACTGAATATTTCAGTGACGTTTTTTGTTTTAAAAAAGGCAGCTAAATCTTTGGATCGTTGTTGTCCTGCTTCCGTTAAGGAAGGATTTTTACCCGTTGCTTTTTCCGCATGACGGACTAAATAAATGGTGGTGAGTTCCCCGTTTTTTTCGGCACGTTCTGCTTTTTTTTGAGGATTGTTGCAAGCCGTTAAAAGGAATAAGATGGAGAATATCAGGTATTTCATAAAAGCTATTTTTTGTAAATTTTAAGGCAAGAAACGTGAGAATTTGTTCTGAATTTTCACTTTAAAAGTGCGATTTATGTGGATATCATGAGCATTTTTAAAGTAGGAGTTACTTTTAAGAGTAACTCCTACTTTAACCCTAAGCAAATTTTGG
>CAYUNA010000020.1:0-18413 GCA_964445895.1 uncultured Saprospiraceae bacterium
TTTTTTTTTTTTTCCCCCAAAAAAAAAAAAAAACCCCCCCCCCAAAAACCCCAAAAGCGAGGCGGCTTTAGCCGCCGAGCAAAACGCAAAGAAAGTTTTTACACACTGCATTAATTCCGTTCAGAAATTATACATTTAGAATCTCTTTAAAAGAAAAAAGCGCGAGAAATTACTTCCTCACGCTTTTTTTTATCTTCAAAAAGATGTCGTCCTATTCTTCTTCTTCAGAAGTTGTAGTCGTCGCCGCTACTGCTGCCGTAGCTGCACCTGCTGCTGCTGACTTGCCACCTCTACGTCGTCGTCGTCGTCCACCAGATTTAGCTGCTTTACCTTCACCTTTCTTCGTTGCGGTATAAGTTTCGTTATAATCAACAAACTCAATCATTGCCATATCTGCTGCATCTCCTTTTCTCCATCCAGTACGGATGATACGAACGTAACCTCCTGGTCGGTCTGCTGATTTTACAGCGATACCATCAAAAATTTCTTTGACAGCTTCTTTGTTTTGCAAATAACTAAAAACCACCCGTCGAGAGTGAGTTGTGTTACTTTTGCCTTTAGTCACCAACGGTTCTATAAATTGACGCAATGCTTTCGCTTTTGCCAATGTAGTGAAAATTCGTTTGTGTTCAATCAAAGCGATTGCCATGTTTCGCAAAGTCGCTTTTCGGTGGGCAGATTTTCTGCCAAGATGGTTGAATTTCTTTCCGTGACGCATCTTTATTTAATTTAAATGATTAACCTCGCAACACCCGGTTTTCAAATTCAATGTACAATTAGCAATGTGCAATGAACAATTGAAATCCTCAGTAATTGCAAAAAATATAATTAGTAACTTTAGGTTTTCCGTGCGCCGTGCACCGTCAACCACAAGCCGTTTTACTCTTCGTCGAGTTTGTATTTAGACAAGTCCATACCGAAGGTAAGTCCTTTTTCTTGTAACAATTCTTCGATTTCGACCAATGACTTCTTACCGAAGTTACGAAATTTCAGTAACTCGTGCGTGTCATATTTCACCATTTCTGCCAACGAATTAATTTTCGCAGCTTTCAAACAGTTGTAAGCACGTACTGATAAATCCAAGTCTTCCAAGTTAGTTTTCAACAACTTACGCATATGCAGGATATGCTCATCAACGATGTCATCTTGTCGTGTACCTGGGTCATCAAAAGTGATTTTCTCATCAGTAATCAACATCAAGTGTTGAATCAAAATACGAGAAGCTTCTTTTACCGCATCTTCTGGATGGATGGTTCCATCTGTTTTTACTTCAAAATCCAATTGCTCGTAATCCGTTCGCTGTCCTACCCGCGTGCTGGTAATTTTGTACGCAACATTTTTGATAGGTGTATAAATTGCATCAATTGGAATTACGCCAATCGGTGCATCTTTTGGCAAGTTTTCGTCTGCAGGTACATAACCACGACCTTTAGTAATCGTGAATTCCATCTCCAAGTTAACGAATGGCTCCATATTGCAAATCAACAAATCTGGATTCATTACTTTGAAAACATTGGTATGCTCTTCCAAATCACCCGCACGGAATTCTTCTTTACCACTGATTGTTAAGTAAATTTTATCCGTAGAGATTTCGTCATCTGCAATTAATTGCTTCAAACGCACCTGCTTTAAGTTCAAAATAATATCAACTACATCTTGAACAACCCCTCTAATTGTAGAAAACTCATGGTCAACACCAGCAATTCGCACTGCTGAAATAGCAAAACCTTCCAAAGAAGAAAGCAATACGCGACGCAATGAATTTCCAACTGTTTGTCCAAAACCTGGCTCCAACGGCTTAAATTCAAAAGAAGCCTCGAAATCATTGGCCTTTTGCAATTTAATCTTGTCGGGCTTTTGGAAATTTAAAATGCTCATATTCTGTTTAAACTTTAATAGAAGTTAAGTGACAATGAAGAAGGGAGAATGAAGAATTAAAAATTTTAAGACTTCAATTCTACTTGATAATTATTAAAATTATCTACAAAACAGCATTGTCTAACAAATTAAGTGATATTGAATAGAAACGCTACCCTACTTCACCTATTTATATATAGCACGAAAAGGATTCCCCGAAAAGCCATTAAAAAACAATTGTTATTTAATGATTTTACAGAAAATCCTTTTGCTTAGTATCTTAAAGATTACTTAGAGTACAATTCGACAATCAACTGTTCGTTGATTTTCTCTGGAATTTGCTCTCTTTCAGGTGCTTGCAAGAATACACCAGCCATTTTGTCTGGATTAAATTCCAACCAACCGAACTTACGAACGTCTGATTTTGCAGCAATACTATCTTTCACCACACTCAACCCCTGAGATTTTCCACGAATAGAAATCACATCACCTGGACGCAAAGCAGCAGAAGGAATGTTGTTCACAATACCATTCAAAGTTACGTGTCGGTGGTTAACCAATTGACGTGCAGCACGACGAGTCGGTGCTAAACCTAATCGGAAAACGGTATTATCCAATCTTGACTCCAATAATTGAAGTAAGATTTCACCAGTAACACCACTTTTACCAGTTGCTTTTTCAAACAAGTTACGGAATTGACGCTCCAATACACCATAAGTGTATTTAGCTTTTTGCTTTTCCATCAACTGCAAAGCATAATCCGAACGTTGCTTACGACGACGCTTGCCACCGTGCATACCCGGAGGATATTTTTTCTTTTCGTAAGCTTTGCTGAACCCATAAATTGGCTCATCGAATGCTCTTGCTTTTTTTGCCTTTGGACCTCTATATCTTGCCATTGTATAAAAATATTAAGATTGTTTTTTATTAATTCGATTCATTCGATTTTTCGATTATCCCGATTATCTTTGGTAATATGATACCAATCGAGATAATCCTAAAATCGAAATAATCAAGTCAAGTCTTAGACTCGTCGGCGTTTTGGTGGACGACAACCATTGTGAGGAACTGGCGTGATATCACGAATAGTACTCACTTTAATACCTGCTTGATCAATCGCACGAATCGCCGCTTCTCGTCCAGAACCTGGTCCTTTTACCAATACTTCTACCGTTCGCAATCCAGCCTCATGTGCTACACGAGCTGCATCAGTCGCAGAAATCTGCGCTGCATACGGCGTATTTTTCTTAGAACCTCTAAAACCTGATTTACCCGCAGAAGACCAAGAGATTACTTGACCTGCTTTGTTGGTTAAAGAGATAATGATATTGTTAAAGGTCGCTTGGATGTAAGCGTATCCTTCAGGTTGTATATGAACCTTACGTTTCTTTGCTCTTGTCTTTGCTGAAGTTCTTCCTTTAGCCATAACTTATAAGAGTTAGATTATGATGAGCGGGCAGAGAGGTCTCAACCAATTGCCATACATCATGATTATTTAGTTACTTTTTTCTTGTTCGCGACTGTTTTACGCTTACCTTTACGAGTCCGTGCATTCGTTTGTGTACGCTGTCCTCTTAACGGCAAACCTCTACGATGACGCACGCCACGATAGCATCCGATGTCCATCAAACGCTTAATGTTTGTCTGTACTTCAGAACGCAATTCACCCTCTACTTTATATTCGTTTTGAATAATCTTGGTAATAGTAGAAGTCTGATCATCAGTCCAGTCATTTACTTTGACGTTCTCGTCAATACCAGCTTTTTCTAAAATTTCTAAAGCACGAGACTGCCCAACACCATAGATGTAAGTCAATCCAATTAAACCGCGTTTATTTCTTGGTAAATCATTACCTGCTATACGAGCCATATCTTGATTAGATTTATTCGATTTTAAATTTTCGATTAGCTTTTAGCTAATCGCCAATTGTCATCATTGATAATTATCCCTGACGTTGCTTGAACCGAGGATTTTTCTTATTAATGACGTACAATTTTCCTTTTCTTCGTACAATCTTGCAATCTACTGACCGCTTTTTGATTGATGCTCTAACTTTCATAATAATTAAATTGATAATTGCTTTTAATTAAACTACTGCTAATTCAAAGCAATCTATTTATATCTATAAGTTATGCGTCCCCGTGAAAGGTCGTAAGGCGACATTTCAACAGAAACTTTATCACCAGGCAAAATTCGGATATAGTTCATCCGCATCTTTCCTGAAATAGTTGCTACAATTTGATGGTCATTTTCTAATCGAACTCGAAACATTGCATTTGACAACGCTTCTTCAATTGTACCATCTTGCTTTATTAAATTCTTCTTTGCCATATTAATTTTTGAAAACACAAAATCTCTCCACCACTTCTTTCTTTTTTGAAAAAATTGAGTACTTTAGGATGCTCAATTTTTCGGTCGGCAAAGGTACTATTTTTATTTTGTTTTACCGAATAAAATTTTAAAAAAATCTCATTTAACCTTTCCTTACAATCTACAGTTGTAAATCACTGATTTACAAGTAGTTAATTTTAATCAAAAAAGAGTAAAAAGATTGTTTTACACAAAATTCTATTAAAACCATCAAAATCCACTTTAGACAGAAACCTCTAATAAGCTTGCAACCTCTTTAAGATTTGGATTTTTTAAAATTTCCGCTTCAATCATTTCATGGTCTGACAGAATATCTGCTTTCCCTTTTTTCACCGCTACTGAATGTTCATAATGAGCAGAAGGTTTCTTATCTCTGGTGATGACTGTACCATCTTTCAAAGATTTTACTTCCCGAGTCCCCATATTGACCATCGGCTCGATGGCAATGGTCAAATTTTCTCGTAATTTAATTCCACGTCCTCGCTTGCCATAGTTAGCAACTTCTGGTGCTTCGTGCAAATCTCGCCCTACTCCATGCCCTACCAGTTCTTTAACCACATAATATCCCATCTGCTTTTCAATGTAATGCTGTACTGCCCATCCAATATCTCCCAACCGCTTACCAACTACTGCTTGTTCTACTGCCAACTGCAACGAAGTTTTCGTCGCTCGACAAAGCTGCATTCCTTCTTCATTCACATCTCCTACACAAAATGTATATGCTGCATCTCCGTTATATCCTTCGATGATAGCACCACAGTCTACTGATACAATATCTCCGTCCTGAAATTCTTTTTTTGATGGAATCCCATGTACAATCGCCTCATTTACCGAGATACACAAAGTATTCGGAAAATCGTATAATCCTTTAAAGCCAGGAATACCGCCATTGTCTCGAATCAGTTCTTCTGCTTGCCTATCAATTTCAGCTCCAGTAATCCCTGGTCTAAGAATACTTGCTGTATGTGCATGAACTTTACAAACCAACAAGTTCGCACGTCGCATTATTTCTATTTCCTCGTCTGTTTTATAAAATATCATCAGTAAGTAGTTCTTACAGGACAGTGGATTTTAGTCCACAATGTATTGACCAAATGTGGACTAAAGTCCACTGTCCTATCAAAATAAAAAAGCCGTGCTTCGGAGGCATTTTCAAAAAACTAAAAGTTTTCAAAAGTTGCCCTCGCAGCACGACTATATATTAAAAGGTATTAATTTCAGCTAAAAGCATATTACATGCTTGCACCGATACCTTGCATTCTGCTTCGTCCCTGGATTTTACCAGATTTTACCAAACCGTCATATCGTCTCATCAATAAGTGGCTTTCAATCTGTTGTAAAGTATCCAAAACAACTGCTACCAAAATCAGTAATGATGTACCTCCGAAGAAGATTGCAAATGCTTGGTTTACACCACCTGCTACTGCAAATACTGGAATAATTGCAATCAATCCTAAGAAAATAGAACCTGGCAAAGTAATTCGAGTAGTGGTAGCATCAATGAAATCAGCCGTTGCTTTACCCGGCTTGATACCTGGAATAAATGCATTCTGACGTTTCAAATATTCTGCGTACTGAGTTGGATTTACCAACAAAGCTGTATATACGTAAGTGAACAATACAACTAAGAAGAAAGTAATCACACCAGATAATGGTGAGAAAGGATTCAGCAATTGTTGCATCATTGGACTTGCAGCAGCTTGGTCTCCCATAAAAAATTGAGCGACTGTAGCTGGCAAAAACATCAATGCTTGTGCAAAGATAATCGGCATCACACCTGCTGCATTGACCTTAATTGGAATGTAATCACGCGCACCTGCCGCTGGCATTTGTGCCGCACCACGTCCAACCATTCGCTTGGCAAACTGAATCGGTACTTTCCGTACACCCTGTACAATCAACACGGTTACCATAATAATTAGGTAAAACAATGCTAATTCCAAAATGAAAAGGAACAACCCACCAGAGTTCAATTTAAAACTGAATTCCGATACAAATGCTGCTGGTAAAGAAGCAATGATACCTACAGTAATCAATAAAGATACACCGTTTCCGATACCGTTGTCTGTAATTCTTTCACCCAACCACATTGCGAAGATAGTACCCGCAGACAATACGATGATATTGGTTATCCAAAAGATACTTTTTGGAATAGCCGGATCAACCGCACCTTGTGAAATCAAGTATGTCAAATATCCGCCACCTTGAACTAACGTAATAGCCAAAGTTAACATCCGAGTAATCTGTGTCAATTTCTTACGACCAGATTCTCCCTCTTTTTGCTGTAATCTTTGAAAATACGGCACCGCAAAACCCAATAACTGGATAATAATCGAAGCCGTAATGTAAGGCATAATACCTAAGGCAAAGACAGCACCCATATTAAAGGCACCACCAGTAAAGGCATTAATTAATCCTAAAAGGTCTCCTGAATTTCCTCCTGCATTTTCTAAAGCATCAGGAATTACGCCTGGTAAAACCACAAATGACCCGAAGCGGTAAACAGCTAACATTGCCATTGTGTAAAGGATGCGTGTTCGCAATTCCTTAATTTTCCAGATATTCTTTAACGTTGTAATAAACTTGTTCATTGGAAATGACTTAAATTGTGTGAACGGTTTTTGGATGATAATTTAAAAATGAAATGGTAAAGATATTAAAATCAATTATTATACCCAATTCATTTTCCGTGCCATTTTGTCTGAAATACTGCCAATGATGCAGTGAAAACAAAATAACACTACCTATCACACTAAATTAATACTACCCCCTTGTTTCTCAATAGTTGCTTTGGCAGATTCCGAACAAGCATGTGCTGATACAGTCAATGCTGCACTCAACTCACCTCTTCCAAGAATTTTTACTTTATCGCCTTTATCGACAATGCCGTTAGAAACTAACGCATCTACGTCGATTGTTTTTAAATTAAATTTGTCAGCAATTTTTTGCAAACGCTCCAAGTTAATCGCTGTATATTCTACACGATTTGGATTTTTAAATCCACGCTTAGGCGTACGCATTTGCAAAGGCATCTGACCACCTTCGAAGTTGCGTTTGCGACTCCAACCAGAACGAGATTTTGCACCTTTGTGACCTCGTGTAGAAGTACCACCTCTACCAGAACCTTGTCCACGTGCAATTCTTTTTCCTGACTTCGTTGACCCTTCAGCAGGTCGTAAATTATGCAATTCCATGATATATGGTATATTGGTATATTGGCAATTTGTTGTTTATTTAGTCAAAAGCTGAATAAAACAAATAATCCAATTTACATTATTCTAAAAATAGTTTGAAAAAGGTATGTAAATCCTTTTTCGCGAGCTGCCATCCGCCGTCAACCGTCGGGCGTCAACCGTTTTTTATACTTCTTCCGAAGTCACCAAGTGCTGAACTTTTGCAATCATTCCCAAAATCTGAGGAGTTGCAGTATGTTCAACTGATTGGTTCATTTTGCGCAATCCTAAAGCAGCCATTGTCGCTTTTTGTCGTTTAGGACGACCAATAATACTTCTTACCTGAGTAACTTTTACCTTTCCCATGATATAAATCTTGAATAGGTTATTGAAAAAGCCGCGTCAGACCGTGAGTCGTGAGCCGACCACTGTCAACCGTGCTTATCCGTTAAATACTTTTTCTACAGAAATACCTCGTTGACGAGCTACATCCATTGGGCTACGCAATTGTGCCAAACCATTTACGGTTGCTTTTACCACGTTGTGTGGGTTAGACGAACCTTGTGATTTTGCCAATACGTTGTGAACACCTGCAATCTCTAAAACTGCACGCATCGCACCACCCGCGATTACTCCTGTACCATCAGATGCAGGCTTCAACAAAACTTTACCAGCTCCGTATCGTCCTTTTACTGCGTGAGGAATAGTACCTTTATAAATAGGAACTTTGATTAAGCTCTTTTTTGCATCGTCAACCGCTTTTTTGATAGACTCTTGTACATCACGTGCTTTTCCCAAACCATACCCCACTGTACCTTTGCCATCACCAACTACCACGATTGCTGCAAAGCTAAAAGTTCGACCACCTTTTGTTACTTTCGCAACACGGTTAAGGTTTACCAACTTCTCTTTCAATTCCGTTTCCGTAGGCTTAACTCTTTTATTATCTCGTTGTGCCATTATGAATTTTGTTAAATTCCCGAATTACTTCGGAATAGTTTTTTTAAAATTTCAATCCACCTTCTCGTGCGCCTTCAGCCAAAGCTTTAACACGCCCGTGATACAAATAACCACCCCGGTCAAAAACAACACTGTCGATGTTTGCCGAAGAAGCCTTCTCTGCCAATTTCTTTCCAACGGTTGTAGCTTGCGCAACCTTTGGTCCGCTACAATCTAAACCTTTATCACGAGAAGAGGCTGAACACAACGTTACGCCGTTCACATCATCAATTACCTGCGCATAAATTTCTTTATTACTTCGGTAAATTGCCAAACGTGGACGAGCCGCCGTTCCTCTTACTTTTTTACGAATTCGATAGTGAATTCTTTTTCTGCGACCTTCTTTATTAAAGCCCATTTTAATTAAATTTTATCTGGTCTTAGTGTAGAGAAGCAATTTTCTAAACCCAAAACCGTTTGATTAATTCGATTAACTCGATTAATTTTGATTGATTCAAATAACAAACAGCGATACACTGCCTATTATTTACCCGCAGTTTTACCTGCTTTACGTCGGATTTCTTCACCAACAAATCGGATACCTTTTCCTTTGTAAGGCTCTGGCTTACGGAAGGCACGAATCCGAGCGGCTACTTGCCCCAACAATTGCTTGTCATGGCTTTCCAACTTAACGATTGGATTTTTACCTTTTTCCATTACTGCTTCTACCTTCACTTCCTCAGGTACATAAAACATAACAGGGTGAGAATAACCCAAAGTCAACTCTAATAATTGACCTGTATTTGCAGCACGGTATCCAACACCGATTACTTCTAAATCTTTAGTGTAACCGTTTGAAACACCCTCTACCATATTATTGATTAATGAACGGTACAAACCGTGCATTGCTCGGTGACGCTGTTGTTCAGTAGGTCGCTTTACGGTCAAAACGCCGTCTTCCATTTCTACTGTCAAATCAGCATCTATCTGTTGTGTCAACGTGCCTTTTTTCCCTTTTACTGTCACAACATTGCCTTTACTAACTGAAATCTCAACGCCTGCTGGAATTTCAATCGGTGCTTTTCCTATTCTAGACATGATTAAAAATTTTACAATTTTGAAATTTGATTCTTCTCGTTGTCAACTATTAGTAAATGTTGCACAACACCTCACCACCGATATGCAATGCTTTGGCTTTTTTATTGGTCATTACCCCTTGAGAAGTAGAAATGATTGCAATACCCAAACCATTGATTACTCGTGGCAAATCATCTGCTTTTGCATAATTACGCAAACCAGACTTACTCACGCGCTCCAATTTTTGGATAACTGGAGTTTTGCTTCCTCGAAGATATTTCAATGCGATTTTAATCACACCTTGATGCCCTTCATCATCAGCAAATTTATACTTCAAGATATAACCTTGATCGTACAAAATTTCTGTGATGGCTTTTTTCATTTTCGATGATGGAATTTCCACCATCTTGTGACCCGCCATTTGTGCGTTACGAATACGAGTCAAATAGTCCGCAATTGGATCTGTTACTTGCATTGTTTCAGTTTATACTGGTAGTTTGCCATAAGGACACTTACCAATTATGTTTTTATATAAAAAAAGCGACCGCAAACGAACGAATCATCTACCGCCTACTGAATTTACCAAGAAGCTTTGGTTACGCCCGGAATCAATCCGTTCAATGCCATTTCTCGGAAAGTTACCCGATTAATGCCAAATTTACGCATATAACCTTTAGGTCGTCCAGTCAATTTGCAACGATTGTGCAAACGTACTGCTGAACCATTTCGTGGTAGTTTATCCAATTCTTCCCAACGTCCTTCTTTCTTCAATTGAGCACGCAAGTCTGCGTACTTCGCTACCATTCGCTCTCTTTTTCTTTCTCGTGCTATGACTGATTTCCTTGCCATGATATTCTTATTTTATAGTTCTGTTTTAAACTTAGAAATAAATCTTAGTTTTCAGATTTTTTTTGATTTTTAAAAGGCATTCCTAAAGCACTCAACAATGCCAACGCCTCTGCATCAGTTTGTGCAGACGTTACAAATGTGATATCCATACCTGAAACTTTGTTGATTTTGTCCAAATCAATTTCTGGAAAGATAATTTGCTCAGTAACTCCCATTGAGTAGTTACCACGTCCATCAAAACTTTTATCGTTGATACCTCTAAAGTCACGAACACGAGGTAAAGCAACAGTAATCAAACGCTCCAAAAATTCCCACATCTGCTCACGACGTAATGTTACGCGCGAACCAATTACCATTTCTTCCCGTAACTTAAAGTTCGAGATGGATTTCTTCGCTTTAGTCGGAACTGCTTTTTGACCAGCAATCATCGTCATTTCATTTAACGCGTGCTCAACAAGCTTCTTATCTTGTGAAGCCATACCAACACCTTGGTTGATACAAATCTTCTTCAATTTAGGCACCTGCATAACCGACTTATACTCAAACTGCTCCATTAGTTTTGGCGCAACTTCCTCTTTGTACAATGTCTGAAGTAATGGTTTGTAACTCATTGCTTTCTATATTTATGGGTTTGAATTGAATCGGTTAAACAATTGTGAAACCTGAATCAATATCCCTTTTAATACTTATTAAATAATTTCGCCGGATTTCTTGGAATATCTTACCAATTTTCCGTTTTCCAATTTTCGACCAGTTCGTGTTGGCTCACCCGTCTTCGGGTCAATCAACATCAAATTAGACAAGTGAATAGCCGCTGGCACTTCGTTGATACCACCTGGGTTATCTTGAGTTGCTTTAGTGTGCTTTTTCACCATATTGGTTTGCTCAACGATAGCACGGTTTTTTGCTGGAAATACTTCCAACACTTCACCTTGGTCACCTTTAGATGCACCTGCAATCACCACCACTTGGTCACCTTTCTTAATGTGCAACTTCGGTGCGAACCTCGTTTTTTTAGCTTTATTTGACATAACTATAAAGTTATAAAAGTTTAAATTTTAACAGCTTAAATTATTAACATTAGCTGTCAACCGTCAACCGTTTATTGTCAACCGTTTTTATAATACTTCAGGAGCCAATGAGACAATTCTCATATAGTCCTTCTCTCGCAATTCTCTGGCAACAGGGCCAAAAATACGCGTACCACGTGGTTCATCCGAAGCAGTCAACAATACAACTGCATTGTCATCAAAACGAATGTAAGAACCGTCTTTACGACCGATTTCTTTGCGTGTGCGAACAATCACTGCGTTAGAAACTGTACCTTTTTTGACACCGCCTGGAGCAGCATCTTTTACAGTAACCACAATTTTGTCCCCAACAGAAGCGTAACGACGTTTGGAACCACCCAAAACGCGAATACACAAAACTTCTTTTGCACCGCTGTTATCTGCTACTTTGAGTCTACTTTCCTGTTGAATCATTGTAAAATGATTTAAAATTTATGTTGTCTAAAACAGAACAACGATAAATCAAATTAATCTTAAATTATTTCGCTCGTTCCAAAATCTCCAACAAACGCCATCGCTTGCTTTTGCTTAATGGACGGGTTTCCATGATGCGTACCAAATCGCCTTCGTTGGCATCATTGGTTTCGTCATGCGCCATGAATTTTTTCGTCTTTTTTACATATTTCCCATAAATTGGGTGACGTAAACGACGTTCAACCAAAATTGTAATGGATTTTTCCATTTTGTTGCTAACTACAACTCCGGTTCTTGTCTTTCTTAAATTTCTTTCAGTCATTGTATAATGAGTTAAGAGCTTTTGCAAGCCCTGACTTTAAAGACTAATTATTTACGGCGACGAGCTCGAATTTTCGAACGTTTTGCCAAATCTGCTTCTGAACAAGCGTCTAATTCACGACGACGTACTTCCGTTTTCAAACGAGCAATATTACGTCGTACTTCTTTCAAATCCAATGGATTATCAAGTCCTTTCACCGCATGATCAAATTTCAGCTTCTTATACTCCTCTTGCGTTTCCGCCAAATCGTTTTTCAATTCCGCGTCATCAAGTTCTTTAAGTTCTAAAGATATTTTGGTAGCCATAGCTAATATAATTTATGTTCGCTTCAATTTTGTTATCAAAACAAATAGGGAAACAACGATTTATCCTACATAATCAGTTCGCACAGAAACCTTACACGCCAATGGCAATTTTTGTGCTGCCAAACGAAGTGCTTCACGTGCTACATCTTCAGGTACACCGTCCATTTCGAATAAAACTCGACCTGGTTTAATTTGTGCTACCCAGTAATCCAACGCCCCTTTACCTTTACCCATCCGAACCTCGGCTGGCTTAGAGGTAATCGGTTTGTCTGGAAAAATACGAATCCAAACCTTACCTTCCCGTTTCATATAACGAGTCATCGCAATCCGAGCTGCTTCAATCTGACGGTTTGTCAATCGACCTCTTTCCAGTGATTTTAAACCAAAACTTCCAAAGTCAATTGAACTACCGCGGTGTGCAATTCCCTTATTACGGAGTTTCTGCTGCTTACGGTATTTCGTTCTTTTCGGTTGTAACATTGTATTAAAATTGAAATGTTATTATTGAAAATTAGATTTGGTAAAGACCAAACTCTAAATTCTTTCACTCACACAGTTAGCTCTAATCTTTAAACTCAATTCAAAACTTATCTAACTAACTGATTTTCAACTATTTAAAAACAAATATAATTCGAATAAATAGTCAAGTTTTCATAGCTTTCCCTAAAAGCGTCGCAAAAGTACAACGAATTGGGCAATTATACCAATTGTTGCGAAAATTTATTTAAAATCGCAAAATATTATTCCGCTAAGGATTTAACGTCGATCACCGCCACCTCGTCGGTCACGTCCACGTCCGCCTCGTCCACGGTCACGTCCACCACCTCGTCGATCACGTCCACCTCGTCCACGGTCATTTCCACCTTTAGTGTCAACACCTGCATTTGGTGACAAGTCACGTTTTCCTAAAACTTCACCTTTACAAATCCATACTTTGATACCGATTTTACCATAAACAGTTTGTGCTTCTGTTAATGCATAGTCGATGTCTGCACGGAAAGTATGCAACGGCGTTCGTCCTTCCTTGTATTCTTCAGAACGTGCCATCTCTGCACCATTCAAACGACCAGAGATACGAACCTTGATTCCCTCAGCTCCTGTGCGGATAGTTGATTGAATCGCCATTTTAATCGCACGACGGTAGTTAATTCGAGATTCGATTTGCTTTGCGATACTCTCACCTACGATGTGAGCATCCATTTCCGGCTTACGAATTTCGATGATGTTAATTTGTACGTCCTTACCTGTCAACTTACGCAACTCTTCACGAATTCGGTCAACTTCAGAACCACCTTTACCGATAATAATACCAGGTCGGGAAGTATGAACTGTTACCGTAATTCTTTTCAAGGTGCGCTCAATAATAATTCGTGCAATACCACCTTTACGTACCCGAGCACGCAAGTAGTCACGAATTTTTTGATCTTCCACCACTTTATCACCGAAGTTTTTACCGCCGAACCAGTTCGACTCCCATCCTCGGACGATTCCTAAACGATTACCAATTGGATTTGTCTTTTGACCCATAATTTTATTAATGTGCAACGAGCAATGAACAAGGAGCAATTAAAAGTCAGTTCTTTCCTAAAAATTGCGTATTGTACATTGCACATTGTTAATTGAAAACTATTCTTCTTCGTCTGCTGCTGTATCAGGATCGTTGTCTAAAGCGACACGATTTTCAACAACAAGGGTTACGTGGTTGGTACGCTTACGAATTCGGTGTGCCCGACCGTGAGGTGCAGGTTGAAAACGCTTCAACATTGTGCCTTCATTAACCATTGCGGTTTTGATATAAAGACCATAGTCATCGGCACTTTCGCGTCCTTCCAATTTGTATTCCCAGTTAGCGACTGCTGACAACAGGGTTTTTTCCAGCCATTCTGCTGCTTCTTTCTTGGTAAATCTCAAGATATCCAAAGCATCCTCTACTTTCTTACCGCGAATGTTGTCAACTACCAAGCGCATTTTACGCGCAGACATTGGGCAATTGCTAAGTTTTGCTCTTGCTTCCATTATTAATAGAATTTGTGACTGATTATTGATTATTTAAAAATAATGAACAATCAATTACGATTTACTTTTTACGATTTCCACCGTGACCTCGATAATTTCGAGTTGGAGAAAATTCGCCTAATTTATGTCCCACCATATTCTCTGTAACGAATACAGGAATGAATGTTTTTCCGTTGTGCACAGCGATTGTCAAACCAACCATGTCTGGAATAATCATCGAAGAACGCGACCACGTTTTGATAACGCTTTTCTTGCCACTTGTCTGTACTTTTTCGACTTTATCCAGCAACCTATGGAAAACATAAGGTCCTTTCTTAATTGAACGAGCCATATTATTATTGATTATGAAAGTAGTCACCTCGAAAGGTTACTTACTTTTATTTTCTATTTTTCGATTTACGCTTGGTGATAATCAGTTTAGAACTCGGTTTATTTACATTACGAGTTTTCTGACCCTTCGCCATGATACCTGTACGTGAACGCGGGTGTCCACCAGAAGCACGACCTTCACCACCACCCATCGGGTGATCAACTGGGTTCATCGCTACCCCTCTTACTCGAGGACGTTTACCCAACCAACGCTTACGACCTGCTTTACCTAGAACTGTCAAACCGTGATCTGAATTTGAAGTTGTTCCGATTACTGCTTTACAAGTCAATAAAATTCGACGAACTTCACCAGATGGTAATTTTACCACTGCGTACTTTCCTTCACGTCCCATCAATGTACCGTTTGTTCCAGCAGAACGAGCCAAAGCTGCGCCTTTTCCTGGAGTCATTTCGATAGCATGGATAGTAGAACCCAATGGAATATCTTTCAAAAACATTGCATGACCAGTTAATGGTTCTGCTTTTGCTCCTGATAAAATTTGGTCACCAACTTTCAATCCGTCCGGTGCAATGATGTAACGTTTTTCACCATCTTTATACACTACTAATGCAATGTAAGCGGTACGGTTTGGATCATACTCGATAGTTTTTACTGTTGCTGGAATACCGTCTTTGTTTCTTTTGAAATCAATGACACGGTATCGGCGCTTGTGTCCACCACCTTTCTGGCGCATACTCATTTTACCCTGATTGTTACGTCCACCTGATTTTTTCAGTGGCGCAAGCAAGCTTTTTTCTGGCTTGTCAGTGGTAACTTCGGTGTATGCGTTACCAATTCTAAAGCGCGTTCCCGGAGTTACCGGGCTATACTTTCTTACTGGCATTGCTTTTTGCTTTTTGTAAGGCTATTCTCAAATTGATTTCCGAAATTAATGCGCAATATTCATTAACTTCGTTTTGAAACCAAATCTCGCAACCTTTACTATTATAAAATATTATCTTGTGAACTTCCGTGAGCCGTTGGCCGTCAGCCGTTCACCGTAATTTTAAATTTCGCCGAAAAAATCGATTTCGTCACCTTCTTCTAAAGTAACAATCGCTTTCTTGTAACTTGCTTTTTGTCCTCGTTGAATACCAGTTTTGGTATTTCGAACTTTGGATTTAGAAGGCATAATCACTGTATTCACAGACTCTGCTTCCACGTTAAACCAATCTTTGATTGCTTTTTTAATCTCCAATTTGTTCGCATCCTTATTGACCAAAAAGGTGTACTTGTTTAAGCCTTCGCTCAACTTGTCTGCCTTCTCTGTAATAAGCGGCTTAATGATTATTTGCTTTGCCATAACAGATATTTTTAGAAAATTTAAAAACAGTTAATCTGAATATTTAGAATCAGAAATACTATTTAAAATTCTTAAAATGTTTCTTTAATTTTTTCAATCGACCCTTCAGAAAGAATAACAGTGTTGGCATTCATAATCTGATAAGTATTAATTTCAGATGCAGCTGCCACTGCTACTTTCTGCACATTACGGGCAGACAAATAAACTTCTCTTTCGTGTTCAGTAGTTACAAACAAAGATTTTTTGCCTGCTACACCCAATCCAGAGACGATATTATTGAAAGATTTAGTTTTTGGTGCATCAAAAGAAAAGTCTTCGATGATAACCAAACCACCATTAGCCGCTTTATCAGACAATGCTGATTTGCGAGCCAAACGGCTTACCTTCTTATTCAATTTAATTCGGTAATTACGTGGCTTAGGTCCGAACATTCGTCCTCCACCTCGCATTGTACCACTTTTCACACTACCAGCACGCGCAGTACCCGTACCTTTTTGCTTCTTAATCTTACGAGTGGAAGCTGTGATTTCACCTTTTTCCTTAGTTTTGTGCGTTCCCTGACGTTGAGCAGCCAAGTATGCTTTTACAGCAAGATAGACCGCGTGTTCGTTAGCTTCTACACCGAAAATGTCAGCAGGAAGTTCAACACTTCTGCCTGTTTTTTCACCCTGAATATTGAAAACTTCGAGTTTCATGTTTAGAGTATATTAGTGAATTGTTGTTTTGGAATATTGGCAGAAACCAACAAAACCGCAACGCCAATCAATTTACTTTTGAAGAATTACATAAGAACCTTTGTGACCAGGAATTGCTCCTTTGACCAACATCAAGTTCTTCTCTGGAAAAATCTTTACGACTTCCAAATTTTTAACATTCACACGCTCACCGCCCATTCGACCTGCCATGCGCATACCTTTAAATACACGTGCTGGATAAGAGGCTGCACCAATCGAACCAGGAGCCCGTTGTCTGTTGTGCTGACCGTGAGTAGCATCACCGACACCTTTAAAGTTGTAACGTTTAACAACACCTTGGAAGCCCTTTCCTTTAGAAGTTCCGATAGCGTTAATTAAGTCACCCTCATTAAAAATCTCGTCCACTTTGATGACATCTCCAAGAGCTTTCTCAACCATGTCAAAATCCCGAAATTCCACAACTTTACGTTTTGGAGCAGTCTTCGCTTTGTCAAAGTGTCCTGTCATTGGGTTGCTTGTGTTTTTAGCTTTCGCTTCACCAAATCCCAATTGCAGTGCATTGTAGCCATCAGTGTCTTCCGTCTTTACTTGTGTAACAACACAAGGTCCGAGCTCAACAACGGTACAGGCTAAATTTCTACCAGCTTCAGTAAAGACGCTGGTCATTCCTATTTTTTTTCCAATTAAACCATTCATCGTTCTGCGATTTATGATTTACAAAGCCATAAGAAGTGACTTATTGAACACGAGATTCAATCCGTACTTTCAACTTCAAATAGCGATGCTATATGATTACGAACTAACAAACGTAACGGTTTTCGTTAATTCGCTATACCTTAATTATAATGTAATAATCGTTCACCGCCAATTAGATTGGCAGGTCAATAAATACTTAGTCTATTGTTTGCAGGCGCAAACGACCGGAATAAATATTGAAAAATATTACGTCAATTTTACTTGAATATCGACCCCACTGGGCAACTCCAATTTTGAAAGAGCATCTACCGTCTTTTGAGTTGGCGTATAGATTTCTATCAATCGTTTGTGTGTACGTAACTGGAACTGCTCGCGAGATTTTTTATTGACGTGCGGTGAACGCAGGACAGTAAAAATCTCTTTACGCGTCGGCAGAGGAATCGGACCAGTTACAACAGCACCGCTATTGCGTACCGTCTTAACAATTTTCTCAGTAGATTTATCTACTAAATTGTGATCGTAAGAACGGAGTTTGATTCGAATTTTTTGATTCATAACCTCGTAAAAGATTTTTAAAAAATTAGGCTTAAATCCATAAGGCAAAATGCCATATTTGCTAAGCGGCTGCAAAAGTACAGAATTAGTTCCGAGATACCAAATGTTTTTAAAAAAAAGATTATTAATGAGCCATTTAGTGGGATATACATTTTTACAAAGTCCTTGTAAAATCATTGATTTTTAATTTAAAATTCCAAAATAACAAATTTTACCAAACATTAATTCAAAAACACTTTAAAAATAATTAAAAAATAAAATTTCATTCTGTTTTGACATTTTTACGGATTTATACTTTAATCTAAAAATTCATTAGGTATGATAAAGAATATGACCAAGTTGAAAATTTACTTTTTTAGCTTTCCCTTCTTTTATTTTATTATCCCTCTCAAACTTCCTTAG
>CAYUNA010000021.1:0-18247 GCA_964445895.1 uncultured Saprospiraceae bacterium
TTACTTCGTCATAATGGGTACCTTATTTATTACAAATTCCCTAAAGTTCTGAGTTGCGTTCATCCAAAACGTTTTGCAAACACTTCGCCAACGACACTCCATTCTCTCCCGAAAACATATTCATGTGATTTCCTTCTAATTCATGCACCGCAACGCCATTTTCAGCAAAATGCTGCCAGCCATAAAATTCCGGGTCATGCAAAAAGAACATTTGTTCCTTTGCCTTAAACAAATCCACCCGAATTGGCATCGGTGCCAAAACATAATTTTCAAATGCCGCCATCGACTTTTCAAAAACTAATTTACCAACCGTATTACCTTGATTATCATCGGGTTTCGCCTGTGTCTTATCGTGTGAAACATTGATTTCCCCCTTTAAATGATGTCGCTGCATTTTCAAGACTTCCGCCTTATATTTTGCCGTTTTCACAGGGTCTTTGAGCATCAATTGCAAATTAAAACCTGCTTTTTTCATCGTCTTTTTCCACTTGGCAGTCGCGTCATTTCCTTCCCAATTGTACTTCGCAACGGCATCAAACATTGCCACTAAATTCACTTTCTTACCCATTGCTTCCAGTTGCTTTGCCATTTCAAACGCAATCAAACCACCCAATGAATAACCCGCGAGACAATATGGCCCGGTTGGATTTTGGTCTAAAATTTCTGAAATATAATGTGCTGCCATTTCTTCAATTCTATCAAATGGCTCATTTTTACCATCCAAACCATGCGCTTGCAAGGCATAAACGGGCTGGTCTTCTTCCAAATTTTTAGCCAGGGCCTGATAAAATAAAACGTGCAAACCACCGCCGTGTACCAAATAAATCGGTGGCTTCGTTCCCTTCGTTTTCACGGGAATCAGACTCGTCCAATTCGTCGTTTTATCTTCACAATATCCATCAATCAATGCCGCTAACTTTTGAATTGTGGCATTTTGAAACAGCACTGTTACTGATATTTTTTTATCAAATTTTCGCTGAATTTTCGCCATTAAACCAACCGCTAAAAGCGAATGCCCACCGAGTTCAAAAAAGTCTTCGGTAATGCTCAAATTATCTATTTTTAAAACAGCTTTCCAGAGTTCAAAAAGCGTCTTTTCCGTGGTCGTTGATGGTGCTAAAAAATCATTTTCTGACCTTAAATTAAAATCCGGTTTAGGTAGTGCTTTTCTGTCAATTTTTGCAGAATTGGACATGGGAAACTCGTCCATTTTTACAAAAATAGAAGGCACCATATAGCCCGGCAGCGAACATCTCAAATCCGTTTTTAATCCTTTTTCATCCAATTCAAAGTTAGCACTCCCTACCAAATAACCAACCAAAATTTCGCGCCCATTTTCGTCTTTGGTTAGCGAAACAGCACTTTGTTCGATGCCTTCAACGGTTTTCATACACTCCTCAATTTCGCCTAACTCAACTCGAAACCCTCTGATTTTCAATTGATTATCAATACGTCCAAGGAAATCAATATCGCCGTTTGGTAGCCAACGAACAAAATCGCCAGTTTTATACCAGAATGGTCGCCGGTCGTCGGTCGTTGAGCGTTGGTCAGCATTGTCGTATGCTGTCAAGTCATTTAAAAATACTTTCTCTGTCAGTGCTTTTCTTTCCAAATAACCTCTTGAAACACCTGGTCCACTAATGTACAATTCACCACCAACACCAATGGGAACGAGATTTTTATTTTCATCTAAAATTCGCAATTTCACGTTCTGATTCGGTTGTCCAATAGGGATAAAACTATTCTCTGAAATAGCCGGTAAATTCTCCCAGGTCACCTCTTTAAACGTCGCATAAATCGTCGTCTCCGTTGGCCCATATCCATTCCAAACGCGGTGACATTTCGACAATAAATCCATCGCCAATTCTTTGGCAAAACCTTCGCCTCCTGCCAGCACTTTCAACTGCGAATATCCTTGCCAACCAGCCAATAAAAGTATCTTCCAGGTCGTCGGTGTCGCCTGCATGAAAGTCGGCTGATATTGCTCTAAATCGTCGCGCAGAAGGATGCCGTCTTTCTTCACATTTCCATCCGCTAAAATCAATTTTGCACCTAAATAAATAGATAAAAAATAATCGGGAATACACATATCAAAAGACATCGAGGAGACAGAGTAAAAAACATCTTTTGCCGTCAATTCAAGTTTCCGATTGATACCCGTCAGTGTATTACAAACTGATTTATGCTGAATGCCAACTCCTTTCGGTTTGCCCGTCGAACCACTCGTATAAATGACGTAGGCGAGGTCATCAGGTGATAAATTCAGATTAATATTCGAGGTATTCTGTTTTGAAATATCCAGTTGATGACTATCTAAAAATATCTTCTTTCCAGTAAAATTTTCACTTCTATCTGCCAGCGTATTTTTAGAAATTAACGCTACGCATTTTGCATCTTCTAAAATAAGTTGAATGCGGTTGACAGGATTCTGCGGGTCAATCGGTACATACGTTCCACCAGCTTTTAAAATGGCATAAATCCCAATTAAAATATCAGCAGATTGTTCCAGACACAAACCAACAAACTCGTTGATTTTCAGACCATTATCAATTAAAAAACGAGCCAACTGGTTCGCTTTTTTATTTAATTCAAAATATGTCAGCGAAGTTTCCCCAAAAGTAACCGCGATGTTGCGTGGCGTTTTCAGCACTTGATTTTCGAGCCATTTATGTAAACAATCGAGTCTAAAATTAGATACATCTTCCCCTTTTCCAAACGCTAAAATTTGTTCTTTTTCACGCTTTGGCAATAACGATAATTGACCAATAGAAGTATCCGGATTTGTCAGAACTTCATGCAAAAACACCCGAAATTCCGCCAATCGCAACTCTACTTCCTCTTTCGTAAAAAGCTGCTGATTGTAAATCCATTTAAACTCAAAATCACCAGTTTTTGATGGCGCATAAGGTTTGATGTGCACAATCAAATCCAGCGTTTTATGATTTCCTGCAATGAATTCCGTTTCGACATTCACCTCCCCAAAATCATATGCCCGACTCATCGTTTCCATATTGAAAACCGAATTCACAATTGGATGCCGCGAATTATCCCGCCCAATTTTTAGCTCTTTTACTAACGTTCCTAAAGTATAATCCTGATAATCAAAAGCGGTCAACAATTGCCGATTCGCTACCTTCAAATGCGACGCAAAATCAGCCGATTTTTCCACCTCCACAATTAGTGGCAACAGATTTGTGCGGTGCGCCACCAAATCATTAAATTTCACGATGCTTTTTCCTGAAACCGACACCCCTAAAACGAATTTGTCTTGCTCGACTATCCGAGAAATATACCCCTGAAAAGCGGCAAACATATAGGCATAAAAACTCACCCGATTTTCCTTCGCTGCCGCCCTTATTTTTTTGATAAAATCAGCTTCCAAAACAATCGAAGCCTCCTCTGCCGCAGACGACTCAACCGCTGTCAGCGACTTCGTAGTTGGCAGTTTTAAAACAGGAATCTCTCCTTGAAACTGACTTTTCCAAAACTCTGCACTTTCCTGATAATCAGCAGATTGCTTCCATTTTTCCAAATGCGAAACATAATTTGATAGCTGCGAGGGTGCTCTCGACATTTCAACTTTTGCGCCATTCCTTTGCTGATAAAAAAGCCCCAAATCATTTGTCAAAACACCCAACGACCAACCATCTAATAGAATGTGGTGCATTGTCAAAATTATCGAAAACTGCGTCTCCGAAAACTGAATAATTACAAACCTCGCTAACGGCGCATTCCTCAAATCAAATGGCGTTTCGATTGCTTCTTTTTTATAGTTTTCTAAGGCAATTTTTGCTGCCTCTTTATCCAGTTTTTTATAATCCAAAACGGGAATTTCTACCTCAATTTTAGACAAAATCCGTTGACCTTTTCCATCTTCCAAAATGCTCGTTCGCAACGCCTCATGTCGGTCAAAAACATCTTGAATTGCACCTTGCAAATGCACCACATTGACGGCACCTTCCAACCGAATTTCTGACCCAAGATTAAACGTTTTCGCCGCTTCTTCATTCAGGTAATGACTCACCCAGATTTCCGTCTGCCCTTCCGTTAAAGGAATCGTTTTTTCTGAAACTTGGAGATTTTTCACCTCAACTTTCGGGGCAATCTCCGCAACCCCATTATACTTTCCCAGCTTCGCCTCTATCGCTTCCGCAATACCTGCCACCGTCGCATTTTCCAACAACGTCACCAACGGTAATGTTACCTCAAATTCCTTTTCAATCTCCACCATCATCCCTACTGCCAGCAAAGAATGTCCACCCAATTCGTAAAAATTATCGGTCACTCCTACCTTGGCTACATTCAATAATTTTGTCCAGATTTTAGCTAATTTTTGCTCCGTTTTGGTCGTCGCTTCTGCAACCTCCGCCCTCGTTTTCGGCTGTTCAGTATTAGGTATTGGCAATTGCCGCCGATTAATTTTTCCAGCACTCGTCAGCGGAAATTTTTCCATTTCTACAAAATCCGCAGGAATCATATAAGTGGGCAGTTTCAAACCAAGCCTTTTTCTTAAACCACTGACTGTCAACAAATTATCTGTATCATTTTTAAAATAAGCCACCAGCTTTTTATCGCCTGCCACATCTTCTCGCAATAAAACAACTGCTTCATTAACTCCATCTATTGACCGAATTTTTGCTTCAATTTCCCCCAACTCAATTCGATAACCTCTCAGTTTCACTTGATTATCTTTCCGATTGATATAGAAAATGTCGCCGCCCGCAGATTGATACCCTAAATCACCCGTTCGGTAAAATTTAGTGCCTTTTTTAAATGGATTATCTAAAAAAACAGTTGCTGTCAAATCAGGTCGCTGATGATACTCATTGGCCACCCGAAAACCACCAATAAATACCTCCCCGGGCGTACCAGGCGGCAACGGTTGCAAATTAGAATCGAGAATATAAACAGGCGTCTCGGGTAGAGACTGCCCAATTGAAACCCAATGACTAATTTCGTTATTTTCTAAATCTGAATGCGCTACTTTTTTAGCTGTGGCATAAATTGTCGTTTCGGTAGGTCCGTAAAAATTCCAAAGATTTTCGCCACAACTTAATAACTCATTAGCCAATTCTTTACTCAACGCTTCCCCTGTGCTAATGATGTTTAAATTTGGCTTACCATTCCAACCTACTAGGCGCAACATTCGCCAGGTTGGTGGAGTCGCTGCCATCCAGGTAGCCTCCGATTGATTGAGTTTTTCTGCTAACAAACGCCCGTCTTTTAAGGTTTTTTGGTCCGCTAATACGATTTTTGCACCAGAAATTAATGGTAAGAAAAAATCCTGAACTGAAGGGTCAAATGAGGCAGAAATGACGGAAAAAACAGTGTCTTTTTCGCTAAAATTAAGCATCGTTTTCATCGACAACAAATGCTGCGCAATCGTCTTATTTGAAATCACAATACCTTTTGGATTACCTGTCGAACCGCTCGTATAAATGATATACGCAGGACGTGAACTTTCTACATTTTGTTCTAAATTCGATGTCCAAAAATCATCTTTTTGTACGATAAAATGCTCAAGACAAACCGTTTTACCGACGCCGTTTGGCAATTCATTTTCCAAACTCTCCTGCGTCAAAATCACCTTCGCTTGTACATCATTCAAAATAAATTCCAGCCGTTCTTTTGGATTGGAAACATCCAGCGGCAAGTAAGCAGCCCCCGTTTTCAAAATTGCCAACAAACTGATAATTAAATCTTCTGAACGCTCTAAATATACCCCAACAAATTGACCTGATTCAACGCCATTTTCAATTAAAAAATGCGCTAATTGATTCGCTTTTTGATTTAATTTTTGATAAGAAAAAGTTGCACCATTAAAATCAAGCGCGATATTTTTACGCGCTTTTACAACTTGATTTTCAAATAATTTAGCAATATTTAATGGCTGATTTTCAGATAAAATAGGCTCATGGTTTTGAATAATTTCCGCCGTTTTCACCAAAGGCAAAGTTGAAATTGACTGCTGTGGATTATCCAGAATACTGTTCAAAAACACTTGAAATTCCACCAGCCGATTTTGAATCGTTGTCGCATTAAAAAGGTCGGTATTGTAAAACCATTCAAACAATAATTTGTCTGATTCTGGTTTGATATTGATAAAAAAGTCAAACGTTTCGTACTGTTTTTGAATCGGTCGGGTATTCACTTTCAAGTCGCCGTAATCCAAATTTTCTAATGGAGAATCCATGTTAAAAACAATCGAAACCAACGGATTTCTGCTCGAATCTCGCTGAGTTTTTAAGTCTTTAACCAATTCGCCAAAAGTGAAATTCTGATGGTCAAAAGCATCCAGTAATTCACCACGAACGCTCTTTAAATGTTCTGAAAAAGCAGCATTTCCATCTATTTTCATACGGATTGGCAATAGATTCGCGACGTGTCCTACTAACTGCTTATTTCCTGATAAATTTTGTCCAGCAGCCACAATACCAATTGTCAAATCAGCTTGCTGCGCCAATCGGGAAACGAAACTTTGAAACGCTCCAAACAGGAAAAAATAAAACGTCGAACCACTTTTTGCCGCCGTTTCCTGAATTTTCACATAAGTTGACCTTCCGATTTCAAGTCGCTGACAATCAGCAGAATAGGTTTGAAAACCTGGGCGAGGATTATCAATTGGAAAATTATTTTGAGGAATTGAATCTTTAAATTTATCCTTCCAAAATGCTTTGATTTCCGCTGCCTCCTCCGTTTGCTTTAACGCTATTTGGTCTGTCACAAACGCTGAATATTGCTTGCCTTGCGTCGTTCCATTTTCTGAAAAATTGGTCATACCCGAAGCCACTTTTTTATAAAATGCCCCCAAATCATGCGTCAAAATGCCCAATGACCAACCATCGACAACAATATGATGAACACTCATTAAAACGAGGTGCTTTTCTTCCTCCAGTTTCACCATTTTCGCCCGAATCAACGGCGCAGTTTCTAAATCAAACGGCGTATTCGCTTCCTCCAAATGTAGTCGTTCAATTTCCTTCTTTTTTAACTCTATAGACACATTCGACAAGTCAATTAATGGTATATCCAGACGTATATTTTCATTTACCTTTTGAAAGCTCCCATCCTTTACAAATGAAATCCGCAGGGACTCATGCTGCTGCAGTAATAGCTGAAATGCCTGCTCTACATCCGCTACTTTTAACGCCCCATCCAACTGAATTTCTGTACCTATATTATATGCCAAATTCGCTGCATCTCCGAATTGAGCACTTACAAAAATCTCTTTTTGCCCCTCCGTCAGCGGCATCTCACCACTCGCCTGATTGACTTGCAAATGTGCAGGCATTTCCTGGATGATATTCAAATCTTCGCCCTCATATTTTTCCAATAAATCTGCCTCAAACATATCCTGAATCGCCCCTTCAATCGCTTCATAAGCTCGCTGAAAATCCTCATCCGTATGTTCCGTGCAAATAAAGCATGGACGCTCGCGCATATTCACTCCACGATACCGTAAAAAGTAATGAAACAATCGCGTCAACGGACTAGCATCCGCGGGTTTTATCATAAAAAATGAGGAAGTACATTGAATGAAAAGTGGTGCTTTCAGTCGCAAAAATATCTCTCGAATACCTGCTGCAAATCGTGCTGCTTTGACATTTAAGCCTTGTTGCAAATTCGGCCCTCGTCGCTCAATTTCTGACATCGCTGCATATGCGGAAGCCACACTCATCGGATTTTTAATAAAGGTACTGGCAAAATAAGTTACGCTCGCTTCTGGCCCTGAATCATCCCCAAATTGCCACAATCCACCGTCGAATGATTCCATGTATTTTTCCTTCCCAGCCACCGCGGATAAAGGCATTCCACCCGAAATTGACTTGCCATATGCCACCAAATCTGCTTCTACATCGTACCACGCCTGCGCACCTCGCTGCGCTAAGCGAAAGCCATTGATAACTTCATCAAAAATCAACGCCACATCGTGTTTAGTCGTTAATTCCCGCAATTTTTTTACCAACTTAAAATGTTGCCAATGCGGATTTTGTGCCTGCACCGGTTCAATCACAACTGCCGCTAAATCCTTAATATTGGCTTCAATCTTTGCCAAAACGTTTGGGTCATCATAATCTAAAATCAAGGTATTTTCAGCAATATGACCAGAAATACCAGGAGAAGTCGGCAGCGATTTGGTTCTGTCTTTAAAAAATACACCACGCACCATAAACTGGTCAATCATCCCGTGATAATCGGTGTCAAAAACCGCAATTTTATCCTTTCCAGAGTAGGTTCTTGCTGCCCGAACAGCCCCCAAAACAGCTTCCGTTCCGGTATTCGCCAAGGTCACTCTGTCCATTCCCGAGATTTCCGCAATCATGCGCGCGACTTCGGTTGATTCGGGTGGCAAAACATCAAGAGAATTTCCTGTCTCGACTTGTTTTTTAATCGCTTCCTGCACAAAATCAGGGGCATGACCAAATAATGCTACCCCATAACTCATCACAAAATCAAGGTATTCATTGCCATCTACATCCCAAATTTTCGCTCCTTTCGACTTTTTATGACCGATTTGATAAACGATTTCTTTCCACAATTTACTAAACCCCGTCACTGAACGCGGGTCTGCATAAAATTGACGGTGACGGCTTGCCATTATTTTGGAACTTGCCGTTTTTTCAATGTAGCGTTCAATAAAATTTTGCAGATTTGCACGTTGTTTTTGGGTTAAATCATCGGTAGAAGAAATGTTTTTATAGTTCCCCATTTTGGCAGTTACGCCTTTGGATTTGCGCTTGATTTTCAACTCTTTTGCGACTTCTCCACTGCCATTTTTATCCGATTTTACAGCAGCAATTCCATTTGATTCTCCATTACTTTTTACCAATCCATTCGACCGCCCATTTGCCCCATTTCCATTACGACCATTAGTCGAAGGTGACAGCAAATTAGGCACTGAACCATTACTTTTACCTTGTAATAAATTCAACTGCTGCTGCATTAAAAACAGTTGTTGTTGAATTAAATTTTTGACTTCACCATTTTGGCTTAAGTTACTGATATTCAGCTTATTACCCAAATCACTTAACTCATTTAACAAACCATGCTCATTCGCTAATCCATTGCCATTTTGAGGGTAATTATTATTTCCATTCCTATTAGAACGACCACGTTTTATCCCATTCCCATTTTGAGCAAAACCGTTTGCAGAACCATTGCCATTTTCTACTACAACGGGCTTAGGTTGAAACATTTCAGCAGGCAATTTTTCATCCAATAAACCTGCCAAAGCTTGAATCGTAGAAGCCTCTTCAAAAAGTTGTCTAAACGAAATTTTTGTTTCAAAAACATTGTTAACCTTAATGATGACCTGACTTAGAAACAAGGAATCAAAACCCAATTCCAAAAAAGTTGAATCTTCATCCATTTCTTCAGGTTCAAGACCACTTAATTCGTATAAAATAGTTTTGATTTCGTTGATTAAAATGTCAATTCGTGAATGATTTATCAATTTGTTGCTAACATTTTGGTTAGAATTTTCCATAGTCATCTCATTTGAAAGGTCATTAAAAAGTGCCGTTTCAAGCGCATCAATTTCTGGATATTCCTCTACTTTAGAAACTCCGTTTATTGATGGTAAAGCAGCCATTTCAAAATCGCTTTGCTGTTTGTTTTTCTGTTTTGCAATCCAAAATCGTTTTTTATCAAAAACATAAGTCGGCAAGGGAACGCGTCGTTTTGACTTGCCCTCATAAAAATTATTCCAATTAAATTCTTGTCCAGTCACCCATAATTTGGCTACTGTTTTGAGTAAAAAAGTAACATCATTTTGTAATTCCTTCGGATGTCGGGTAGTCGCTAAAATTTGCTGATTTTTATTTTTTGCCGGATGCTGACGAGCAAAAGTTGACAAGGTTTGACCTGGGCCAACTTCTAAGAAAGTACGATTTTCTTTTGCGAAAAGCGTTACTAATCCATCCGAGAAACGCACCGTTTGGCGAATGTGCTTCAACCAATATTCTACGGAAGTCGCCTGTTTTTCTGTAATCCATTCACCCGTTACATTCGATACAAATGGGATTGTAAACCCTTTAAAATCAATGGATTGCAAACATTTTTCAAAGTCTTTTAAAATAGGGTCAACCTGTGCAGAATGCGCCGCCACACTGATATGAATCCGTTTGGTTTCTACACTATCAGTCGTCAGTTTTTCTTCCAGTTTTTCAATTGCTGACATCGCGCCAGATACCACGCAAGCATCAGGTTTATTGATAACTGCAATCGACAAACCATCTATTAAAAGTGGTTGAACTTCCGCAGCGGGCATAGGTACACTCAACATTCCGCCCTCTGTATTGATGGTTTCAAAAAGCTGTCCGCGAACCGTAACGATGCGCAAAGCCTCCTCCAAAGTCATCACTCCCGACAGACACGCCGCCGCGTATTCGCCCATGCTGTGACCAATCATTTCGGTAGGTTGAATGCCCCAAAACATCCATAATTTTGCTAAAGCATATTCAATTGTAAATAAGGCAGGGAGGGCATTTGACGGACGTTCTAATGTTGTTTCTTTAGTTCCATTTTCACTTTCGTTTTTTGGAAAAACAAGTGGTTTTAAATCTAAAGCAAATTCTTTTTTCAAAAAATTAAAACAACCGTCAACTTCTCTTTTGAAATAAGTATTTTCAAAATACAAGTCCTTAGCCATATTGATGTATTGCGCACCACCGCCGGGAAACATAAAAACCATTTTAGTAGTCGAGGATTTAGTAACGTCGGTAATAAGATTCGTCCCCTTTGATTTTTTCACGAGTTCGGAAGCAGCATTCAAGTCACTGACTAGCAAAGCTTTCCGAAATTTAAATGGCTGTCTCCCGACGGCTAAGGTGTGCGCGATTTCCGAAACTGAATTAAGGTTTGAGTTCAAAAAATATGTTGAAAAATTGTTGGAAATCGCATGCAAAGACGTTTCCGTTTTTGCAGAAATTAAAAGCAGTTCCGAGGATGTTTTTCCCTCTTCGATTACATTTACATTTGCTTCTTTTTCGGTAGTTGGAGGAGCTTCTTCTAAAATAATGTGTGCATTCGTACCACCTAAACCGAATGCACTCACGCCCGCTCGTCGTGGTGTATTATTGCGCTTCCATTCCGTCAATTTTCCATTGACAAAAAAGGGCGAATTTTTAAAATCAATATTCGGATTTGGCTTTTCAAAATTTAAAGTAGCTGGCAGTTTTTCAAAGTAAAGTGCCAACGCCGTCTTGATTATACCCATCGCACACGCGCCAGCATCAAGATGTCCGACATTCGTTTTGACAGAACCTATGGCGCAAAACTGCTTTTTATTCGTATGTTTTTGAAACGCTTTTGTAAGTCCCTGAATCTCAATAGGGTCTCCGAGTAAAGTCCCTGTTCCATGCGCTTCGATATAGCTAATAGAATCCGGAGAAATCCCCGCTTTTTCCATTGCTTTTTCGATACATTCTGCTTGTCCCTTGATACTTGGTGCAGTAAATCCGATTTTATCTGAGCCATCATTATTAACTGCTGTACCTTTAATAACTGCCCAGATATGATCACCATCAGCCTTCGCTTTGTCCAGTTTTTTTAGCACCAACATTGCCATTCCATTGCCTTGTACCATCCCGTTGGCATTGGCATCAAAGGCGCGAATGTAGCCATCAGGAGAAAGTGGCCCACCTTGGTTATACTCGTAACCCGCCTTCATTGGTGGTTGAATTCGACCACCACCAACCAGCACCATATCACTATCCCCGGCTAGTAAACTTTGACAAGCCAAATGCACCGCCACACCACTTGTCGAGCAGGCCGTTTGGACATTAATAGCTGGACCTTTTAAGTTCAATTTGTAAGCGACTCTGGTTGTAGAAAATGCCTTTTCGCTGGACATCATTTCTAAATAGTCACCTGCATTTTTTAAATTTTTGGGGTCAGAAGCGACGTTATTGGTAAAATAAGCGTTGCGCGCTACACCACCAAAGATGCCGATTTTTCCATCGTATTTTTGCGGATTATAACCTGATATTTCTAAGGCAGAATAGGCGGTTTCTAAAAAGACTCGATGCTGCGGGTCCATCAGTTCCGCCTCCTTGGGTAAGTAACCGAAAAATCCTGCATCAAAGCAATCACCGTGGTCTAAGGTTAGCGTACGTTTGACGTAGTTTTCTTTGGAGAAATCGAGGAGGTTTTCACCAGCATTTTCGAGGTCTTCTACGGTGACTTCGTGGCTAACATCTTTAGCGTTTAAGAGGTTTTGCCATAACTCAAAAATATTGTTTGCACCAGCTACACGACAAGACATTCCAATAATGGCGATGTCAGAGGATGATTCGTCTTGTTCTTTAACATCCTGATAATCAATTGATTCTGCGAAGTCTGTAGTTTCAGTTTTAAGGGTTAACTTTTTAGGTTCAGGGTTGGTAAGATTATAGTTACTTTGCAAATCATCTTGATTTGAAACTTCCTCAGCTTCTGTTTTTATCTCATTTATTTCTTCAATTAACAAGGGTTCATTCTCGTTTCCTAAAGTCGGATAACCAAGTTTTTCAATCCAATTCCAACTGGTTTCACTTAGAAAATCATCATTGAAAACACCCTTCCAATGGTCTGCCATTTTGGAATCAATCGAGTGTTTTTTATCAAAATTAGTATCGCCCATGGAGCGCGAGTCCTGGTGAATACCATCTATCATTTTATCCTCCAAATCACGATAAGGATGGATTAGATTTTCGTGATATTCAATGCCAATTTTTTCACAGATGGCTCGCATGATTCTTTCTGGTTCGCGCACCAAATCTTCATATAAAACCTGAATATGTCTTTCTGTTGGAACATCTTTTAAAAACGTTTCCACATTTCGGTGGCTTTCCAGCCAAACCAGCTCACCCAACTGCCGTCCCGAATGCGGATTTTTTTCTAAAAACAGCACTTGTTCAATACGATATTTTTCAAAAGACACCGCCATCGAATAAGGATGCCGCACCAAATGAATGTAAATTGGATTTTCAAAATCACGCTCGGCTTTTTGCATCGCTGCCAAATCAATAGCATAACTCGGCGATTTATCCACTAAAATTTTATCACCAATCCATGTTTGAATTTTTAGAAAAATATCCTTCGTCGTCGTACCTGACTTAGCAAATTCAGCAATTAATTCTTTGGCTTCTTGAGCATTGCAGTTTTGCAATTTCATAAAAACACGAACTAAACCTTCTTTCCATAATGCAAATTTTCCAGCATAGGCAGCGTCGCGGTCGGTTAGGCGTTCAAAATTCAACAACTGTAACTCATTGGCAGCAAACAAGTTAGGATGTCCAGCAAGCATCACCCGAAGTAGTGTCGTTCCCGAACGTGGTGGTGCAAGGATAAAAACGGCGGGCGGATTTTTGTCATCAATTGTTTTTGGTGAAGCACTTTCTAATGTTTTAGGAATGTAATTATTGAAATTTAGAATCGCCTCTTTTGTAAGTTTTCCAGTCGGTAATTTTGTGTTTGAAATAGTCGTTTCTGTAAAATCTTCGATGAAAAGTTGAGGTTTCTGGCGTGACGTAACGGATACTTTCAAGGTATCTGAGACTTGGTTATCCGCTTCAATTTTCGCGTTGGTAGTGGAGATAACAGATAACCTGGAGGTGTCCGCTATCTGGGCTTGAGCAGTCGTTTCTTTATTTAGATACTGCAAATTTTCAGCATATGCCTCCTCCAATAATGCTGCATAACTTGCCACCGTCGGATGGTCAAAAATAGTTGTAATAAAAATCGAGGCATCTAAATCTTTTTGTAATCGACCAATAAATTTAGCGGCTAAAATCGAGTTGCCACCGAGTTCAAAAAACTTATCATGTCGACCAATTGGCGCAATTTCCAGCGTCTGTTCCCAAAGATTCGTCAAATATTTTTCTGTGGACGATTCTGGCGCTTCATAGCTTTGGGCTAATGCTGGTCGTTCTTTTGTGGGTTCGGGAAGGGCATTTCGGTCAAATTTCCCATTAGTCGTTAAAGGCATTTTTTCTAAAAAAACGAAATGTGAGGGTAGCATATACTCAGGTAACGACTCACCCAAAAAACTCCTCAACTCATTGATATTCAGACTTTTGCTATCATTTAGAGTCAGATAAGCAACCAGTTTTTGATTGCCAATTTCTTCTTGATTTCTTAGTAGAACAACTGTTTCTTTTACGTTTGGATGATTGCCGATAGCGACTTCAATTTCTCCTAATTCAATTCTAAAACCACGATATTTTACCTGAAAATCGGAACGTCCTAAAAATTCAATATTGCCATCAGGCATCCAACGGCCGAGGTCGCCTGTATTATATAAGGTGTCACCGCCACGCGTTTTTTGATGTGGGTTTTGAATGAATTTTTGTGCCGTCAATGCCGGGCGATTCCAATAGCCCCGACCGACAACGGGTTTTGCACCACCAATATAAATTTCGCCAATTTCGTCACCTTTTACCTCATTTAAATCAGCGTCCAAAATAAACATTTCATAATTTAAAATAGGAACACCAATCGGGACTTTTAGCTCACTAAAGCCTTTTGGAATAGTAAAATAAGTGCAATTGACAGCCGCTTCAGTTGGGCCATAAAGGTTATATAATTGACACCAGGGAATTAATTTCTCGTGTTTTTGCGTCATCGAAGTAGGACATACTTCACCAGATACGTTGATTAAACGCAAAGATTTAAGTTGTTGAGGATTCGCTTGTTCTAAAATTAAAGTGTGTAAAGATGGCAGCGTCAAAATATGCGATACCTGCTGCTTCTCAATGATGTTAGATAGTTTTTGAATGTCTTTTTCTTCTCCTTGTCTGGGTAAAACTAATGTTGAGCCTTGCAGCAAACTCCAAAAAATAGTCAGCACAGAAACGTCAAAAGAAATGGAACAAGTCAGCAACATTTTGTCGATAGGTGTCGGAGCAATGGCATGCTGACCTTGCAATTGATTGACAATGTGCTGATGTTCAATCATCACCCCTTTTGGGCGACCCGTTGAGCCAGAAGTGTAGATGGTATAGGCTAAATTATTGGGTTCTACGCCTGATTTTGGAATAGCGGTTTTATCAAAAGTAGTTTCAATTTCTTGCCAATCCGTATCGAGGCAAACAACGTGGGCTTTGGTATTTTCAAAATTTGGAAGTAAGTCATAATGCGTCAAAAGTACCGTTGCTTCTGCATCTTCAAGCATAAAATTTCGGCGGTCTTCTGGATAATCGACATCAATCGGAACATACGCTCCCCCTGCTTTTAAAATGCCAAAAATGCCGATAATCATGTCAATTGAACGCTCTAAACAAAGGGCAACTAACTGGTCTTGACCTACGCCTAACGCACGTAGAAAATGTCCCAATTGGTTGGCTTTTTCATTCAATTCAGCAAAAGTTAACTGTTGGTTTTCATAAACCAAAGCAATTTTATGCGGTGTTTTTTCGACTTGTTGCTGAAAAATATCATGCAGACACTTTTCAGATGGATATAGCTCGGATACTCCTCGCGTGTTGTTAATTGTCATAGTAGTTTAGCATTAAAGTTTAGTATAGACTGGAGGGGGGAGTCTATTGCAATGAAACTTTAATCGTGGTGCTTCTTAATGCTACTGGGGATACATTTTAAGCATTTTATCTGGTAAAAATTTATCTTCGAGGGGAGAAGATTACCTGATTTTTGAAATTCACATTGAAAGGAAACTGTGAATTACAAATCTAATACTTTATTAAATTGAAAGGGTGATTTTGAGAGTAAACCCAGTAAAAATCAGGGAAAAGACGTAAGCAAACAGGTCTAATGTTGCGTTTTTTGAGTATTTAATTAAATAAATTGTATTTGAAAAAGTAAAATTTAAAAATTGTATTAAATTTACGCTGCATTTGAGACCTCCCTTATATTAAGGGAGCAGGAAAATAATAAGCTGCTCCCTAATGAACAATTAATAATGTACAATGAGTAATGAGCCCCCACCTTTATTGGTATCATTTTTTCATTGGTAATGCAAACACTTTTAACGTGAGAAAACAATTGAATCAATTTATCAAACCTTTCATTTTTGTGGGTTTTGGACTTTTATTTTTACCAAATTCGAGTTTTGGCCAGGTCGTCAATTTTGACCAAGTTGTCGCCCCTGATGGGACAAAGCCACGAGAATTTGAAGATTATCTTGCTCAACTTGCCTGGACAAACGGGCAGGATAAAAGCATTGGCGAAATTGAAGTCGCTATTGCGGAGAAAGAAGTCATTTTGGATAGAAAAAAGTGGATGGATGATATTTCTTTCACTTTTAACTTAAATGAAGTGAGTTTGGAAAACGTTTTAGCGAAGGACAAGACTGGCAATATCGTCATTAATCCATTGTATCAATTTACGGCGGGAATTCGATTAAGTACACTATTTAGTAATAAGCATCGTCGAGAAATCTCGGAGAAAAAAGTAGAGTTGCTACAAATTGAGTCTAATCAAAAGAAGTTAAAAATTAGACAAATGGTGGTGTCTCGGTATAAGCGATTGCTGTTAGCAGAAAATATTTTGACCGTCAGAATTGACTCAGAAGAAAATACCCTGACCAATTATAATTATGCTTCGGAGCGGTTTAAAAATGGTCAATTAGGATTGGAAGAACTCATTAGAGCGCAAGAATCTTATCAGAATGCCATTGAATCTCGGCTCAATGCAGCAACGGATATTGAATTAATGATTTTGGAAATTGAAGAGTTGATTGGCATCAAATGGGAAGTGGCAGAACGATATGCGGAAGCGTTGGAAGAAAGTAAGAAAAAATAATTTCACGGTATCAACACCGTTCGGCAGCTACTTAAATCTTTTTGTAGTGCAATTTATTCTTATGACAAAACCCTTTCCAAACATAGTAAATTTAGGATTTAATTGATAAGAAGTGTAATTTCGCAGTTAAAAATTCAGCAGCTGGTTAAATAAAAAATATGCGAAAATTAAAATTACACGAACTCGGACGCGCCACCGTCGAAGAGTTTAAACAGCAAGAAAAAACGCCAGTCGTTTTAGTGTTAGATAATGTGCGCTCGGCACTCAATGTAGGGTCAGCTTTTCGGACTGCAGATTCCTTTGCATTAGAAAAAATCTACCTCTGTGGCATCACTGCTACTCCACCACACCGCGAAATTATGAAAACAGCAATTGGGGCAACTGAGTCTATGGACTGGCACCATGAAAAAGAGACAGTTGATGCCATTCTGACTCTACAAAATGAAGGTTATAAAGTTCTGGCGGTTGAGCAGGCGGAAGGCAGTTCGGCTTTACAATCAACTGATATTCAATTAGATGGAAAATATGCCTTGGTGTTTGGCAATGAAGTTTCAGGCGTACACGAAAGCGTGATGGCAGTGGTTGACGGCTGCTTAGAAATCCCTCAATTTGGTACAAAACACTCTTTAAACATTTCTGTTTGTCTGGGTATTGTCGTCTGGGAATTTTGTCGAAAAATGAAACTTGGTGTTGCTTAAAATTTCAAAAAATGACAAAAAAAGAAATTTTAAAAGAAGTAATTATTGGTTATCGAAAATTAGTGGCAGAACGCTACGATTATGAAAAAGTGAAGCAACAATATGAAATCCCAGATTTCTTTACCGAAGAACGAACGCTGCTATTCAAAAGCTATTTTTTGAACCATTTATATCCTCCTCCTGAAAAACGGGAAGCCCTGGATGCAGCCTTCCAAAATTTGGATAGTTACATCAAACAACCTGAAAAACTCCTACGAATTTTGCTAGATTCAGGACGATTAATTTTCAAATATGGACGTCATCTTCCAAAGATTTTACAAGCGGGTTTGAAAGCATTAAAATCTTTTCGGGCGGCAACCCAAATGGAAGAAAAACTGGTGCAAGGTGCGCAGGCATTGTCGCTACAAGCTCCTTTTTCTACCGAAGATATCAGGACGCTTTTGAGTCGATTGCCACTCGAAGATTTGGAGGATTTTATAGCTAACAATGAAGCTCTTTTTGAGACGCTACAAGACCATAAGCTGGTGACTAAAATACTCGATATTGTCGAACACATTATTGAAAAGATGAAAGCTCGTCCACAATTATACACTGATTTGGAAGTTGATGCGCTGGCACTTGGGCGCGATATTATTGAGCAAGGAGATTTGTTATTTGCGCAGTTGACGAAGATGGAACAAGAAACGATTTTGACTTTGACTTTACAGATTGAACGGGATTTTTTGGAAGGACTTGCTAAAGATGATGCTTGACAAAGCAGGTTACTTTTGTCCCTCAAGATATACCTTTATTTACTTCCCTATTCCTAA
>CAYUNA010000022.1:0-6285 GCA_964445895.1 uncultured Saprospiraceae bacterium
GAATAAACTACTGCTTCGATTCTTAAGTAACTGACTTAAATTCAAATCATCAGGAAGGAGAAAATTGAAAATTTTCGACCTTCAATAATAACAATCCGCGTTGCCTGAGGCAACGCGGAAGGGAGCTTGAGAGATAAAAACGTTTTTTACAAAACCGTTTTTATCCCTCAAACGCTCTCTTTTTAAGTTATGCCATAACTGTCAACTATTTAGAGTTTGAATCACTACCCAATTTTACAGAGAAAATAGTCCTGTCAAATGGGTAGGGGATTATTTTCCTGCTATTTAAGAAAATCAGTATCAAAAAAGTTTCCTATTATTGCGAAACTTTCAGGATGATAACTGATTACTTTGTATATTTCGTGGCGAAAATCTTTAGCTCATTATCTAAGTGAAATGAATTTAATAAGTTGAGCCAGAATGCGCCGTAATTTTTTCTTGTAAAAAGGTTTAAAAATCAGTGCATAGCCGCTGTTACGGACTTATTTTTAAAGGTTTTTAGAAGGAAAAAGAACAAGCATAATGGTTCAAGTTATTGAATTCATTTCACTAATATCCAAACCGCCACGATAGGATTCTCAAGGGAGAAGCAATTTTGAAAAAATTGCTTCTCCCTTGAGAATCCCGCAGGCGCATAACCAAATATTTGCTAAAGTAAATTACTACGAGGCACTTAACATCAGTAAAGTACTAAAATATATGAAATATTGAATTTAGAACGCTACATAGCCCAACGCGTCGCTGCCAATAAAGGCACACAATCATTCTCGCGCGTCATCATTCGCATTGCCGTCGTGGCGGTCGCATTGAGTATGACCGTAATGATTGTGTCTGCATCAGTAATTAATGGTTTCAAGCATCAAGTCCAAGAGAAAATTTTTGGCTTTTGGGGACACATTCACCTGACACATTCAACGGGTTACGGACAAGTGGGCGATACCGAACCAATTAGCAAAAATCAGCCATTTTATCCACATTTGGATACGATAAAGGGGGTTTCTTATGAGGATTCCTGGAAGTTTCTTTGGTGGGAAAATGAAGATAAAATCGTGCAGCGAGAAAGCGAGGGTGGTGTTCGACACATTCAGGTTTTTGCCTACAAAGCGGGTATTTTTAAAACAAAAGAAGAAATTGAGGGAATAATATTAAAAGGTGTAGATAAAGATTTTCAGTGGGATTTTTTTGAACAATACATGGAAGAGGGGAGTAGCGTCATTCAGTTCTCGGATTCGACGGCTTCGACTGACATTTTAATATCGCGCCAAACTGCCAATCGTTTGAAATTGAAAGTGGATGACCGTCTCGATTTTTATTTTGGCAACAACAATGATTTTCTGAAAAGGCGCTTCAAAGTTTGTGGCATTTATAAAACGGGATTAGAGGATTATGACAAGCAGTTTGCATTGATGGACATCCAGCGAATCCGGGATATTAACAAATGGGATGCGGATGAAGTTGGCGGTTTTGAAGTGTTTATCGACGATTTGGATGACCTCGAACTCATGACTCAATATATTGATCAGGAGGAATTACCTGGTTCGATTTATGCCCAAAATGTTCGTGATAGCCGCAGAGGAATTTTTGATTGGCTCGCACTACAAGACATCAATGACGTCGTAATTTTAGTGCTGATGCTAACGGTTTCTATTATCAATATGGTCACCGCAATGCTTATCCTTATCATCGAACGCACCAATATGATTGGGACGCTCAAAGCCCTTGGACAGCGGAGTTGGAGTATTCGAAAAATCTTTCTTTATTACGCTGCTTACATCATATTAATTGGCTTATTTTGGGGTAACTTAATCGGTATCAGCTTATGTTTTTTACAGGAAAAGTATGGTTTCGTTACGTTGTCTGAAGAGAATTACTATCTCGCGGTTGCCCCTATCGAAGTCAATTTTTGGACGGTGCTATTTTTGAATTTGGGTACAATGGTGATTACCTTGGCGTTTTTGATTATTCCATCGTATTTGGTGACGCGGATTAGTCCAGTGAAGGCGTTGCGATTTAAATAAAAATTCTTTTTAATTCTCAAAATAAAATGTTTATCGGGTTTCGTTTCTTAGATATTGTCAAACTTTTCCCAAGAAGAATCACCCGATTCCTGCTTCATTTCTGGACTGGGCCACGTTTTTTCTTTTCAAAAAAAGCTCAAAATCAACCATTTATACGCAGTGTTGCTTTTTGGTGGTGGGAACTCAGCTGTCTTGTTTTAGAAATTTTTGGCATTGCAGAATGGTATGAAATGGGCTGCGACTTTTACAAAAAAGAAACCCGATCGCTTAATTCTTTTGAATTGGTGATGGCAAAGGAAATATTTGGCAATACAATTAATTATGCCCGTGTCCGCATCGATGAGACTGCCGAAATCGCGTGTAAAAATAGCTACCTCAAATACGTTAGTTTCTATACCATCAATTCTTGGGGTCGGATGAGTGATGATATTTTTATTCATGAAATGGTGCATATTTGGCAATATCAAAAATTTGGTGCAGTCTATATCCCAAAGGCCTTGAAAGTGCATTTGACCAAAGGAATGAGCTACAATTATGGTGGATTGGCTGCTTTGAAAAAATCAATGGCAAAGAATGGTAACTTCCTTGATTTTAATTTTGAACAGCAAGGCGATATTGTTGCGGATTATTTCCGAATCCGTTGTGGAGATGCGCCAATATGGGGGAAAGCAAATAAAGACGATTTGCCAGTTTATGAGTATTTTATCGGTCAGTTGTTACAATAAATATCCAGATATTAAAGACTGTAATTATTGTAAAAAAAGGCTTTTGAATAACATATGATATAATTTTTGGCCCTAAATTTGCACAAGAATTAAATAAAACTACAAAAGACATTTCTGATCTAAACACAAAAAGTTACAGAACATTATTTTTCAAGCACTTACCAACAAATATTTTCTTTTTTTTAATTTAAAAACTACAGTAAAAAAGACTTAATTAGCGTATAGCTTTTTGGCATTTTACCTTATTAATACTTCCCAAATTGAGTTATTAAAAAATTTATTCTACATCCATTTTTGTGGTAGAAATGTAGTGCTGTCTTATTGATAGATTTCTACAGTATTTACTACAAAAGAAAAAAAATAGCAAATAGATTTCAGGTACGTTGGCAATTTTGTCAAAACGACTTTACGGCTTCTATTGTCATTTTTTTTTAAATGAAGCAGACCATGAAGCAGTTTTTTACATTTATTTTTCTTTTGGGAACATTTTCAGTTTTTGCGCAACAAGATGTGCAGTATTCCCAGTTCATTTTCAATAAATTAGCCTTCAATCCTGCTTATGCAGGTAGCAAAGAAGCGATGACCCTCGCGGCAATTTACCGCCACCAATGGCAGGGTATCGAAGGCGCGCCACGAACATTCAACGTGCAGGCGCATTCTCCATTTTTCAAAAATAGAAACGGTCTTGGACTCGCAATAACATCGGATGCCATAGCGCACACACGTAGTTCTTATGCTGACCTTTCGTATGCATATCGTATTCCATTTAAAAATGATTCTAAGTTGGCGATTGGTTTAGCGGCTCGATTTGAAAACACTCGAATCGACGTAAATGCAATCGAGGTCATTGACAACTTAGACCCAGATGTGCCTTTTGCTAATGGAAATCGAAATACGGTTAACTTTGGAATCGGGGCTTATTATTCTGCTGAAAACTTCTACATCGGCTTATCTGCGCCGACCTTATTAAAAAATAATTTATACAGTGAAGACTATGTTGGTGCGCGAAGTATCAGCCGTTTTCGTAGCTACTATTTGATGGCGGGAGTGATTGCACCTGTTTCGCAAAACATCAAATTTAAGCCAGCAATGATGATTTCTTACGCTCAAAATGCACCGTTTGAATTAGACCTCAATGCGAGTTTTTTGTTTATGGAGGTTCTTTGGTTAGGGGTTTCTTATCGACTTGGTGATTCGGTGGCGGGTGTGATTCAATATCAATTTAGCAAGCAGTTTAAGGCAGGTTTGGCAGTTGATTTTACAACGTCCGAATTGAATAGCTATACTCGGGGTTCAGGGGAAATAATGATTGAGTACCTCTTTTCTTACGAGAAAGAAGGGATCAACAATATACGATTCTTCTAAACACAATTGACATCTTTCTCAATAATTTATTCTACATCCATGAAATATAAAATAACAATTCTTCTTTTAAATATTTGCCTAATTTCTGGTACTGCTTGGGCAAATGTTACAATCGATATTACTTTGATTGGCAATGCTGAAATAACAGTTGATACGCTTAAAGACCCAACTGGTAGTAAACTTGCCAAAAAGAAAAAGCAACTGGAGGGTAAAGCCGTACAAGGTGGTAGTTTTTCTGGTTCTGCGGTTAAGCAAAAAGCAGATAAACTCTACAAGGCTTTAGGTTTTATGGCAGCAGTTGATGCGTATGAAAATCTGGAAGGGATGGAGAAAAGCACACAAGTAACTGCCAAAGTTGCCAACAGCTATCGACTGAACGGACAGACGGAGGATGCCGAATATTACTACTCACAAATCATTAAAGACACCGACAACCCTGAAGATATTCTGCATTATGCGCAGGTATTGCAAAGCAATGGAAAATGTGAGGATGCTGTCCGATGGTATAAAGTCTATCTGTCAAAATCATTTGACACCAAGCGCGAATTTATTAAGGATTGTGATGAATTGGAAGCTTTTAAAGAGTCGCAAGTAGACGTCGTAAACGTGGAAGCATTAAATTCTGAAAACTTAGATTTTACACCCATTCCTTATAAAGACGGGGTGATTTTTACATCTAATCGAGGGACGACCAAAATGGCACAACGTAAGGACAATTGGACGAATGAGAGTTTTTCTGACCTTTTTTATGCCAAAAAGGATGAAGATGGAAATTTCAAAAATATTGATGCTTTAAATGGTGACATCAATGATAAGTTTCATGATGGTGTACCAACGTTTAATCGGGCGGGTGATTTTATGATTTTTACCCGAAATTTTAAAAAGAAGCGAAAGAAAGATAGCGATGGCAACAAAGGGCTGAAATTGTGTTCAGCAGAAGGCAAAGATGGCTTTTGGACAAATGTACAAGAGTTGCCCATCAATGACAAAGATTATTCAACCTGTCACCCAACCTTATCTCCAGACGGACGCAGGTTGTATTTCTCTTCCGACCGACCAGGCGGCTTTGGTGGAATGGATATTTATTTCTCTGAAAAAATTGGTGGCACTTGGTCTGACCCAATCAATTTGGGAGCGACTATCAATACCTCTGGTAATGAAATTTTCCCATTTATGGGAGACAACGACGACCTATATTTCTCTTCAGATGGACACCGCGGTGTGGGAGGACTCGACATTTATGCCGCTAAAAAAGCTAATAAAAACGACGAAACTACTTGGAATACCCGAGAAAACTTAGGATATCCTTTCAATTCTAAAAAAGACGACTTTAGCTTTTTTATCAATAATGACGGTAAAAGTGGTTACTTCACTTCCAGCCGAAATGGTGGAAAAGGTGGCGATGACATCTACGAATGGCAGGGGGAAATTGATTCTAAAGTAGTAAAAAGTAAAGCACTCGAACGTCAAATTTGTGTTACTAATGTGGACACTGGCGAACGCATCGAAGGCGCAGAGGTGACTATTTTTAACACGGAAGATGGAGATTTAGCTGACGGACAAGTTTTGCAAGAAAATAGTAATACTTACATGACCTTGAAACCACTGAACAACAGCAATCAAGATTATGTCATCAGTATTATGGAAAAAAATGGTAGTCAACTGGGGCGTCAAAATTATTATACAACCAACGAAGAAGGAAGATTTGATTATACTCCAGAACAACAGGATACTTACATTTTCATGGTAGAAAAAGATGGTTTTTTTACTCAACGAAAAACAGTAAAAGCTAAAGATATTTTAAATAAAAAAGAATACTGTTTTGCTTTGGAACGCCGCAATTGTCTGACATTAAATGGTTTGGTTAAAAATAAAAATTTTCCAACCGTTATTCCTAATGCAGAAGTAAAAATATTTAATAAATGCAACGGCGAAATAGACGTGACTTTTTCTGATAAAGATGGAAAATTTGACGCTTGTTTGGACTGTGGTTGCGAATACGAAATCTTAGCTTATAAAAGCGGTTTTGAAAGTAGCCAAACTGTAGTTTCCACCACAGGACATGATTGTGAAGATGTAGAAAGCGAAGTGCCGTTGGAAGCATTATTGGAATTGAAAACAGGGGAGAATCCATTTGTCAATAACCCTGACAATAACTATCCAGGTTGGGCTTATCC
>CAYUNA010000022.1:6385-17651 GCA_964445895.1 uncultured Saprospiraceae bacterium
GGCAAACAACCCAATAGTTATGGACCACCCAATGGTAATTACGCCACGCCAACTGCTCCTAATGGTCAACCCTATATCTTGCTAACACCAGAGCAATTGAAGGAATATTTCTTAGGGAATTCTACTAATTCTTTTGCAGTCGGTCAAGTCATTAAGCTTACCAATCTTTACTACGATTTTGATGAATATTACATTCGAGATGACGCAGCATTAGAATTGCAAAACCTGGAGTTGTTGCTAAAAACTTATCCAAGTATGAAAATCACGTTGATGTCACATACTGACTCACGAGGTAGCAAAAGGTATAACCAGCGACTTTCAAGGAATCGTGCAAAATCGGTCGTAAATTGGTTAACCGAAAGGGGAATTGACAGCAACCGAATGGTACCGATTGGTTTTGGAGAAACGCAACTAAAAAATGGTTGTGATGATACTGCCGATTGTAGCGAATATGAGCATCAACTCAACCGGCGTACCGAAGTCCGAATTTTAGAATTCAATCAGCCTGGTACACGAGTTGAATATGAAAATAATTTACCAACTACAATTGATACAAAAGACTAAATAATGGTTAATTTTTTAGTGGTTAATGTTATTAAAACATTAACCACTAAGCTCTAACTATTACCATTAAGAATACATCCATCATAACAATACAGCTATGTCAATATTTAGCAAAAATTACAATAAAAACAGTGTTTTTTATCAAATTTCGTCATTTTTTGTGATTTTAGGAATCCTCCTTTTATCACAAAACCTGTTTGCAGAAGGCACCAAACAATTAGCACCCACGTCCACTGACCGGGTGTTTATTCAGCCATCGCCAAACGGGTTTGCCTATTACGATGGGCCAGCAGACCTGCGAATGAAAATCCAAATTGCCAATCCAAATTCGGAGCAGGTATTCTTAGGTTTTAGTCGGCCGGCAACTTCGGCGGTTTATCCTTGTTCTGGGTCGTTGACTAATGCATATTTTAGGATAAAAGACCCAAATGGGAACGTGGTATTTCCTACACCTGGTAGCAATAATGGACAAATTTTGGATGGAACGACTTCCAATATTTCTACTTATGCGCAAGCGGTAGCAGGGCCAAGTACAATAGTAGGCGGAACAGGATATACCCCGTTTGTTTTCAATCCAGACGGTTTGCCAGCAGGGGATTATTATGTTGAATTTTCGAGCAGTATTGGTAGTGTAGGGTCTTCTCGAATTAATATTGATATGTTTGATATTACCGTAGCAACAGAGGGGGGAAGTCCGACAGCGATTGACGGACGGGTACACGCGCAAATTTGGTCGATGTACGCTCCACGAATTGATTGTGGCTGTGCTAATCCGACCTTTGGATGTTTTGATCGCCCTTTTAATGGAAAATTTAATGTTTATACCCCAGTTGATAGTGTAGTAATTGAAATAGATTTTGCTGGTTCTGGCTTACAACCTGCTTTTTTCAATGTATTCTTTAACAGTTATGGGACTGCAAATACTGGTAATGTTGCAACAGACAGACAATCCTTAAATAGTCAGCAAATTTTTGCATCAGAATATGAAATATTTCTAAATGACCCCGATGAAAATGTTTATCCTTCGGGAGTATTTGGTACTTATGTGGAAGAACCTTTTTTTAATACCTGTAATGGAATGAGTGGACCAAATAGCAGTGCAGTAGAATTTATTGCAACTGTCACCAGACCCGGTCAATTAGAGGTATTAATTGATTTAAATAATACGGGGGATTTTCTTTTTACCCCCAATACAGAAGATGTTGTTGTAGCCGTAAACATTGACTCTCAACCAGGAGAATTACCGCCTTACGTGGGTGTTTTGGAATGGGATGGATTAGATGGACTTGGGAATCCAGTTGATTTAACGATGGATTTGACTTACCGCATGAAGTACTCGCAGGCAGTTGTACATTTTCCGATTTACGATTCAGAATATATGTTAAATGGATTTAATGTAACAACGATTCGTCCGCTTCCTCCTGCTACGGCTTCTCAGGTGTTTTTGTACTACGATGATTCTAATATTCCGGATGCAACAGGTAATGGGTCGCCCAAAGTTGATTTGAATGGTTGTACCCCTCCATGTCATACGTGGTCTAATTTCAATTATGGAAATGTCAATACGATTAACACTTACTTTTTTGGTAGTGAAGAACGGACATTTTTATCAGAATCTGCAACTTGTTTGGCGCAAGCCATAGATGATGAGGATTCTACTACGGTAAATGTACCAGTTGTAATTGATGTAGTTAGTAATGATTTAGGGACTAATTTAGACCCGACTTCTGTCAATACGACAGGCTTAATGCAGCCCACTAATGGAACAACAACCATCAATCCAATTACGGGTGAAATCACCTATACACCCAATCCAGGTTTTGTAGGTATAGATATGTTTGAATATGAGATTTGTGATACGGATGGACTAACTTGTAGTACCGCTACGGTAACGGTCACGGTCACTATGCCAACCACCGAAACCGATTGTACAGATGGTTTTGACAATGATGGTGATGGTTTAACTGATTGTGATGACCCTGATTGTGAGTTGAGTCCTGATTGTGAACAGCCTTCAGTCGGTATTGCAAAAAGCAGTGTTTCTACCGTCAATAATGGCGATGGAACATACACGGTTTCTTTTCTTTTTACGGTAGAAAATTTTGGAAATGTAGATTTGTCTGACCTTACTATTTTTGATGATGTAGTAGGTCAATTTGCAGGTATGAGTCCAACTAATTTTATGGCTCAAAATGGAACGCTTACCGCAAATTCAGCATGGAATGGCACGGCGACTTCTAATATTTTAAATGCCAATCAAATGTTGGCTGTCGGAGCTACAGGAACGGTTTCTGTGAGCTTTGATATTACTCCAGGGATGACGCAAATGGCTGATAATGAGGCAACTGCTGAAGGTACATCTCCACTCGGCGAAATGACGATGGATACCTCAACCGACGGTACAGATGCAGACGGCGATGACGGTGATGAAGACCCTGATGAAATGATGCCGACAACGATTGAGTTTATGGAAAATCCATTGGTTGGAGTAGCAAAAAATAGCAGTTCTACCGCCAATAATGGTGATGGTACTTATGACATATCTTTTGATTTTGTTATTGAAAATTTTGGGGACGTTGACTTGTCGAACCTTACTTTATTTGACGATATCGTAGGTCAATTTGCAGGTATGAGTCCAACTAATTTTATGGCTCAAAATGGAACGCTTACCGCAAATTCAGCATGGAATGGCACAGCTGCGTCTAATATTTTAAATACAGGTCAAAGCCTTAATGTTGGACAATCCGGTACAGTTAGCATCAGCTTCACCGTTACACCTGGTGCAGCCATGATGGTCAATAACAGCGCAACTGCTGGCGGTACTTCTCCAGCAGGAATGACGGTCAATGATACTTCTACGACGGGGACAGACGCCGATGGAAATGACGGTGATGATACTCCCGATGAAAACGACCCAACTACCGTTAATTTCATGGAAAATCCAGCAATTGGTGTTGCCAAAAATAGTTTGCAAACCATCAATAATGGAGACGGAACGTACGATATATCTTTTGATTTTGTGATTCAAAACTTCGGTGATGTAAACTTGTCAAATCTTACTTTATTTGACGATGTTTTCGGACAATTTGCCGGCATGAACCCAACTAATTTTACTGCCATAGATGGCTCGCTTACTGCAAATACTGGCTGGAATGGTACTTCTACCTCCAATATACTTGCGCCTGGTCAAAGCCTTAACCTAGGTTCAAATGGCAACGTTAGTATCAGTTTCACCGTCACGCCAGGTATGGCGACTACGGAAGATAATTTAGCCACTGCTGGTGGTACGTCTCCGGCTGGAGATACAACGACGGATGTATCGACTTCAGGAATCAATCCTGACCCCAACAATGATGGAATGCCTGACGAAATGACGCCAACTGACGTTCAATTTAGTGAAAATCCATCAATGACTGTCGAAAAATCTGACCCAATGTTTACTCCTTTGGGCAACGACATCTACAGTATTACTTATGAATTTACAATAGAAAATACTGGTGATATTCTCTTAAACTCATTAGAAGTTTATGACGACATCATGAGTCAGTTTGCTAGTTTTAGTCCAAACAGTTATTTGGCAGTTGACGGAAGTTTATTGGCTGATAATGGCTGGATTGGTAGCCCAACTACCAACGTTTTACAGTCAGGTCAAAGCCTGGCAGTTGGTGAAATTGGAACTGTAAGTATTAGTTTTAATGTGACTTTAACGGGCGATGCAACTTTGACTAATTTTGTCAATGTTTCTTCAACAACTCCAAGCGGCACCACCGTTACTGATGACGATACGAATACCTACGAATTTACACCACCAATTTGTCCAGCGTTGACCATTTCTTTGGCTGATAATGTAATTTGCGGAAGTGCAGAAACGAACATTACCGTGACCGCAGAAGCAAATTCTGGACAAATCGGAGTTTACTATACTGTTGATAATCAATTGGATAGCACGCAATTGTACCAAGCAGGTCACGGTGGTGCAACCTTGTTGACAACCATCGCAGGTAGTGCAAGTGGTATCAATGAAACTTTTGCCAGCGGACCATTAGAAAACAATGGAACGGCAGCAGTTACTTATTATATTTATGCCATTTTGAATGACGGCAACCCCAATATTTCCCTTGCTTGCAACGTGGTCGCAGTTGATGAAATTACCGTCAATCCAACACCAAATGTCATAGCAACAACGGGTGGACCATATTGCGAAGAGGAAAATGTACAGTTATTTATCACAGGTGCACAACCTGGTGAAACATTCCAGTGGACTGGCCCGAACGGCTATATTTCTACCCAACAAAATCCCGTAATTATAGCTGCCAATACCAACAATACTGGCAATTATTCGGCAGTGGTGACCAATACTTCTGGTTGTACCTTCACAACCAATACCTTAAATATTGTAGTCAACGAAATGCCAGACGCACCGACGGTTTCTAATGACAGTCCGGTGTGTGCCAATGGTTCGAATGATGTTACCTTGTCTGCAATGACCAATTTCACAAGTCCTGTTAATTGGTTTGATAGCAGCAATAATCTTGTCGGTACAGGTCAAACTTTAACGCTAAACAACGTAACGGCTGCCGATGCAGGCAACTATTATGCAATCATTGATAATGGTTTGTGTCCATCCAGTCCTTCCGCGATAACGGAAGTAATTATTGATGAAATTCCAACCAACCAAACGGCGAATGCGGGACAAGACCAAATTATCTGTAATGGTGAATCTACCATAAATCTAAATGCAAATACTCCGGCAACTGGCATCGGAACATGGTCACAAGAAACCAACAATCCAGCAGGTGCAGTCATCGCCAATCCTAATAATCCTGGTACTTTGGTCACAAATTTATCGGCGGGGAATTTCACGTTTATCTGGTCATTATCCAATGGTACTTGTGAAGATTACAGCACGGACGAAATGAGCGTAACTGTTCAGACAGCGTTGACCGCGCCAACTATTTCGGGTGATAATGAAGTTTGCGAAGGTGGAATATTGGAACTTACCATTACCAATCCACCTGCCAATGTAACCTATGAGTGGCAAGGGCCAAATGGTTTTACAGCAACTACACAAACCATTACAATTGACCCTGTACAACCGAATAATGCTGGTGATTATAGTGTGAAAATACTAACCGCTGATGGTTGCGAATCTAATTTTTCTACACCGATAAATGTTACTGTTTTTCCAAAACCAGCGACGCCAACTATTTTGGGTAACGAAATTTGTGCAGGTGAAAACATAGAATTACAAACGGGTAGTCCTGGCGACCTTTTTGAATGGTTTAGTCCTTCTAATGCATTGACTCCTGCTGCAACTACAACTGTCAATAGTGTAAGTATTCCAACTTCAAATGCAGGTTATCAAGCAGGCAATTGGACGCTTAGAATCACTGATGTGAATGGTTGTCAAACGGATGTTTCTGCACCTTATAATTTAGTAATTAATTCAATTCCAAATGCTCCGACAGCGAGCTATAATGACCCGATTTGTGGAGGTCAAAATTTACAGTTAATGGCAACTACCATTAGCGGTGCGAGCTATATGTGGACTGGTCCGAATGGATATTCATCTTTCCAGCAAAATCCATCCATTCTTAATGCAACGCCGGCTTTTAATGGAACTTACGAAGTCGTAGCGATGATTGATGGTTGTGCTTCTAATGCGTCATCGGTTGTGATTGCGGTTAGTGAAAACCCAACTGCTTCGCCTACTAATAGTGGAGGTGCATGTGGAACTGATTTGGAAATATACGCTAATGCATCGGGTGGAGTAGCACCGCTGTCATACGTATGGACAGGACCAAATAGCTTTTTCTCTACGTCTCAAACTCCAGTTATTGCGAATCCAACAAGCGTAAATGAGGGAATTTATACCTTAATGGTTATGGATGCAAATGGTTGTTCTTCGGAAGCGACGACAACCGTAACTTTGGCTACAAGCGCAACACTTCAACCTGAAATATCTTCTAATTCCCCATCTTGTGAAGGCGAAACTTTAACGATTTCTACGGCACAATATAGCGGTCAATCTGTTACTTATGAGTGGACAGGACCTAACGGAACGTCTACTTTTAATGGAGACTACCCGAATGCGTCAACGATTGTTATTCCGAATGCGACCGCTGTAAATGCTGGTGATTACACGGTGTTTGTAAGTGTAAATGGTTGTGGTTCCAATACCTCTTTTGCGCATACGGTTATTATCAACAATACACCAACCGTTAATGCGATTACGGAATTTGCAGGAAGTTGTGTGGATGGTCAAACGGACATTCAATTGATAGCAAACGCTGCAAATGGCGATTCTCCTTATAATTATAGCTGGATTGGACCAAATGGTTTTAATTCAAATTCACCTAACCCAACTATTGACAATGCTACTGAGGCAGATAGCGGGACTTACACGGTGCGTGTCACGGATAGCAATGGTTGCCAAAGTGATATTTCAAGCATCAATTTAAACTTAGCCGACGAGCCAGCAACGCCAATGATTGCGTCTCCACAGATGGCTTGTTTTGGTGAAAAAGTAGAATTGACGGTGACCAATGTGGACGCGAGTGCGACGTATTCGTGGACTTTCAACGGCACAGCAATTCCAAATAATGATAGCCCGATATTGGTCATTGACCCAGCAGATACTTCAGATAGCGGAACGTATGAAGTAACCGTTTCTAAAGCAGATTGTCCGCCAGTGAGCGCGACGGTTGCATTGACGGTAAGTGCTGAAATAATGGCGACCGTAGCCGATCAGGATTTTGGCTGTACGGACGGTGCTACGAATATTACAATTGCCTCAAATGTTAGCGGTGGAATTGCACCTTATACTTATGTTTGGACTGGACCAAATGGCTTTTCTTCTGCGCAAGCAATGCCAATAATTCCTAATGCAAATGAGGCTAATTCAGGCACTTATAACGTAATCGTTACAGATGATAATGGCTGTACTTCAGGTATGATTTCGGCAGTTGTTTCTATAAAAGATGCACCCGACCAACCTGTTTTTGAAACCTTAAATAACCCTGCTTGTGAAGGTGAAGATGTGGTGTTGTCAATTCAAAATTACACCGGCACAACGGTCGTCTACAACTGGACATTTAATGGAAATACGCTTTCTAACAATAGCCCGACTTTAATTATTGAAAATGCAACAGCGGCAGATAACGGTACTTATGCCGTTGCTGTAAATGTGGATGGTTGTGATACTCCAAATTCAGCAAGCTTTGACCTTACGGTAAATGAAGCACTTGAGGTAACGGTTGATAATCAAAATTTGACCTGTATTGACAATAACACAGACTTGACGCTTTCCGCAAACATCACTACAGGAACTGCGCCTTATACTTACCAATGGAGTGGGCCGAATGGTTTTACTTCTAATGCAGCAAGTCCAGTAATTGCAGGTGTTTCTGCTGTAAATGCAGGAACTTATCAAGTAGTTGTTACTGACGATAACGGCTGTCAATCGGAGACAACGACGGCAGTTATTCAAATTACAGAAGCACCTGATGCACCAACATTGACGGCATCTGGAAATGCTTGTGCAGGCAGTGAATTAATTTTGTCAACTCAAAGTTATACCGGAACAAATGTGACCTACGCTTGGACAAAAGACGGGGTATCAATTACCAACAATTCCAATATTTTAAACATCAATCCAGCTACTGCCGATGACTCTGGTGACTACGTAGTCAGTGTGACGGTAGATGGTTGTACGGCTACTCCTTCTAATATAGCTACGGTTGAAATTTTTGAAAACCCAACCATTTCAATTGCTGCTGTAAATGCACAAAATTGTACAGATGGTACAACAAGCATCACATTGGATGCTACACCTGCTGGTGGTTCTGGAATATACACGTACTCATGGACAGGTCCAAGCGGATTTACTTCCACTGACCAAGACCCTGTTTTAAATAATATCAATGCCTCAATGGCAGGTAATTATACCGTTCAAATTTTCGATAACAATGGCTGTCAGGGAGCTGTTGCGTCTGTTGCAGTAGCAATTACGGACGCTCCCGACCAACCACAATTGACTTCTTCTAATATCAACGCCTGTGAAGGGGAAGAAGTGATTTTGTCGGTTGACGCGGTGACTGGTACAGATGTAATGTACAATTGGTCATTGAATGGAAATGCTATTGGGAATAATTCTAATCAATTAATTATCAGTCAGGTAGCCTTAGCTGACGCCGGTGATTATGAAGTCGCTGTAACTGTTGATGGTTGTCTTACTCAATCAGAAACTTTAAGCCAAGCAGTATCTGCTAAACCAAATTTAACTATTTTCCCTGTTAATGATTTGACCTGTGCTGATGGCAATACTGACGTTTTAATTCAAACAGAAGTTAGCACAGGAATCGCTCCTTTCCAATTTACCTGGACAGGTCCAAACGGATTTTCTTCCATCGAACAAAATCCAGTTGTTCCTAGTGCAACTACAGTAGATGCAGGGAATTATCAAGTCATTTTTACTGATGCGAATGGCTGTACTTCGACTACTGAATCCGTAACTATTAATGTTACTGATGGTATCGAACAGCCTACTATTTCGACTTCAAATGGTGCAGTTTGTGAAGGGCAACAATTGACTCTTTCGACTACGCCTTATGCAGGTGCAAATGTTACTTACGTTTGGTCAAAAGACGGTAATCCAATTCAAAATAACGACATGCCAACGTTATCATTTACAGCAGTCTCGGTTGCTGATAATGGCAATTATAACTTGACGGTTACCGTTGATGGTTGTTCAAATTTTGCAAATACTTTTGTTTTAAATATTGATGAAAAGCCTGAAGTGATAGCAAGTAGTTCTGCAAATAACAATACGCTGGAATGTGCAGATGGGACGGATGATATTCAATTAACCGCAATGACGACCAGCGGCACAGCACCGTTTACTTACAGTTGGACTGGCCCCAATGGTTTTGCTTCTTCTGTTCAAAATCCAACGATTTCTGGCGCAATGGAAGTTGATGCAGGTACTTATCAGGTTGTTGTTACGGATGCTAACAATTGTGAAAGTAGCACTGCCTCAGTTGAATTAAACATTACAGATGGCGTAGCGCAACCACAAATTATGGCAAACAATGCCAGCGGAAACGCAAACACTTGCGAAGGTGAAGATGTAACCTTAAGTGTAACGGCTTACACTGGTGCAAACGTTACATATGCATGGACTTTGAATGGCGCAGCAATTGCCAACAATACCAATGAATTAATCATTCAAAATGCAATGGCAGCTGATGCCGGCGATTATGAAGTGATGGTAACCGTTGATGGATGTGCGACTACTTCTGAACCATTTACAGTACAAGTATTTGCAACTCCTGTTGTTTCCTTGGGTTCGTTCCCTATATTGACTTGTACAGATGGTTCGCAAGATTTTCAAGTTGACGCTAATGTGATGAATGGCAGCGGTGTCTATAGCTATGCTTGGACTGGTCCAGGTGGCTTTACAGCAAACACGGAAGATTTGATTTTTCCAAATGCAACCAGTGTTATCAATGGTTCTTATTCATTGACCGTAACGGATGCCACGGGTTGTGTCAGCGCACCTACTGCGATTCAGGTATTCATCCAAGATGGCATCAATGAGCCAATTGTTTCCGCAACTGGACCAGTTTGTGAAGGTGGCGAGGTAACATTGGAAGTAACTGAATACCAGGGTCAAAATGTAAATTACGAGTGGACATTGAACGGCAGTGCATTACCAATTACGGGACATCAATATCCAATTCAAAATGCAATGATTGCGGATGCAGGAGATTATCAAGTCACCGTTACCGTCAATAATTGTGAAGCTGTTTCGGAAAATTTCACTTTAAATGTTTTTGGCGCACCAATGGTCGCAATTGCAAATGTTGCGGAAATTCCGTGTGCAGATGGCACGCAAGACATTACTTTAACCACAACCGTGACCGGTGGAATTGCGCCTTACATTTACGCATGGGAAGGACCAAACGGCTTTACTTCAACCGTAGCGAGTCCAACACTATCAAATGTAAGTAGTTTACAATCGGGAACTTATACCGTAACTGTTACTGATGCAAATAATTGTGGTACAAATGCTACTTCTATTGAGATTGTCATTGGAAATGGGATTGACCAACCTGTGATTGCTTCAAATACTGGAAATGTTTGCGAAGGAGAAAATACTCAGTTGTCCGTACAAAACTATAATGGCGCAAACGTTACTTATGAGTGGTATTTAAACAATAACTTAATCACTACCAATACAAATCAACATTTTATCAATGCTGCGACTACTGCCGATGCCGGAACGTATCGAGTTGTCGTAACAATCAATGATTGCGAAGCAAGTTCAGAAGAATTTGCCTTAGAAATTTATACTTCCCCCCAGGTATCGATTGCAGCAATTGCTCCAATCGCGTGTTCGGATGGGACACAAGACATCACTTTACAAACCACTATTTCCGCGGGTACAGCTCCATTTATCTATGAATGGACTGGCCCGAACGGATACGCTTCTACAGTTGCCAATCCTACGCTGATTGATGTAACCGAAGCGGACGCTGGGACGTATTTAGTGACCGTATTTGATGCCAATAATTGTGCAGCAGCGACGGCGAGTGTGGATGTCGTAATTTCAGATGGTTTAGACCAACCAATGATTACGTCCACTTCAGCGGGGATTTGTGCAGGTGAAAATGTAACGTTAAGCGTTGCCGAATATGCAGGT
>CAYUNA010000023.1:0-17331 GCA_964445895.1 uncultured Saprospiraceae bacterium
CGGAATTAATAAATAAATTTCAATTAGCCGCCGAGCAAAACGTAAGAGCATGTTTAAAATTTTACCGAACTGATAATCAATAGTTTGTGGTTCTGACAATAAATTAGCAAAGGAATATATCGAGATACATGACTGCGCTAATTTGAAGTCAGGTTCATAAAATATTGGTTATCAGGAGAGTAAAATTTAAACATGCTCTAAAGAAAGTTATTACACACAATACTTAATTGACTCAAATGAAAATACAATTAATTATTGAGATTTTCCCCACTTATTAAAAACGTTTAAAAATTGGTATAATAATCGCTTCTAATATAAAACAACAAAATACATAATCCAACCTTTACGGGGTTAATCAGAATGAGAAAAACACGTGTCGAAGCCCTTTTCTTCGCAAGCGTATAGTTATTTTTTGCAGAAAACGACACAACACCACAAACACAAGGCAGGAAAGATAGATTTTTTACAAATAATGAAAATTTCTTTATGGAATTAGGATGCTGCTAAATTATTTTGCTAATTTTGCGCTACCAAAACTTTTTTTCCCATGGACAGATTACAATTAATGCTTATCAGCATCCTGCTGTTGGCGTTCCTAAATGTGAATGCACAGCAATTACCTCTTTTTACTCAGTATCGAGAGTACCAAACCATTTTAAATCCAGCAGCCGTTGGTAGTAGTTATTTTGCGCTTGACCAAAACTTGACGTTTGGCGCATCTTACCGCAACCAATGGACGGGGTTGACAAATGCACCTACCACTGCCACTTTGCGTGGCGAATATCTCTACGAAAATACGGGCTTTAGTCTCCTTAGCGGCGGCTATATCTTGCATGATCAAACCGGACCAACCAGCAATACTGGTGTCTATGGTCGTGTTGGTGGGGTTATTTCGCCTGACCCGTATTATGGTGGTATCTCGGTTGGACTTACCGGTGGAATTGTACAGTATCGAGTAAATGGAGAAGAAATCACCCTTCGTGAGGAAGGGGATATTTTAGACAACGAAAATCGGTCGAAGATTTCGCCAGACGTTGGATTTGGGGTATATGCCTACAAGTACATTCGTCGAGGAGACTACGTCTACGGAGGGTTTTCAGTACCGCAGATTCTTGGTTTAGACCTTTCTTATCAAACAGATAATGGCGAATACCGAACCCAACGTATCCAACACATGTATGCAATGGCGGGCTATTTATTGCGGTTTAGAGACGATAGCTTTATTGAACCTACGGTTTGGGCAAAGTATGTGAAAGGTGCGGATGTCAATATCGACTTTAACTTCCGTTACCAGATGCAAAGCAGTTTTTGGATAGGTATTGGAGGCTCGACGGCTAGTACAGTTCACGCAGAAGCAGGCGTCTTATTAGGCGATAATGCAGGGTTGGACAATACAATACGCATTGGTTATGGTTATGATTATAGCTTTAGTTCCTTTGGTCCATTTGCTGGTTCGACGCACGAAATTAGCATCTCTTATTCTTTAGATAGATAAAAGATATTTTGAAGCCAAAATCATGGTGATTTTTTTTATCACCATGATTTAACTGCTTCTTTTTTATCTATGTTTCATTTTCAAACGATTACACATTACAAATCAGGAGCAGTTGTTATTTGTTTTTCCATCATCTAAATAGGTGCTCTTTATCCCAATTTGATTACGAACATGAAAAAAATATTAATTTTACTGATACTTACCTCTGGTTTGTTTGCAGCAGACATCGCAGCGCAACCAACTTTTTACTCTTTTCCAGAAGGCAATATCGAAGCAGATGCTGGTGACCAAATTTGTGTCCCCATTCGAACGCTTGATTTTACACAATTGATTGAAATCAACTTTTCAGTCAATTGGGATCCAACGATTTTACAATTCAACAGTATTCAGAATTTGAATAGCGGTATGCTAAATTTAGATATATCCGACTTTGATTTCTCCGCTTCCCTGACGAATAATGGAATGCTAACCTTTGATTGGGATTCTGATAATAGTCTGGACTGTGATGATATGCCCACAGTTCCCTCTGAAACCCTTGATGATGATGACGTTTTATTCGAAATTTGCTATGATGTGATGGGGATTTATGGAGGATATTCTGAAATAAAAATAACAGGTGACCCATTGGATAGATATGTGACGAGATTGAATGCCAATTGTAATGATATTGGTATGTTATTGCAATCTTCCTGCACCAGTGTTTCTGTTGGCTACACACCCGTAACATTTAATGCTTCTTCGGCAAGTGGTCAGATGGGGGAGACGATTTGTGTTGATATTTCAGTAGAAGATTTTAGCAATATCCAAAGTATGCAATTCACGGTTAATTTTGACCCAACAGTGGTGCAATTTAATAGTGCTGAGAGTTTTAATTTAGCTCCCGACGTTACTTTTGGTGAAAATAATACTGGAGATGGTTATGTCACCGTATCCTGGTTTGACCTTTTTAATCCTAATGGAACAACGTTGGCAGATGGAACCACAATTATTGAAATGTGTTTTGAATTAATTGGAGATGGGGGAGATGTTTCGCCGTTTACGATTACTGACGACCCCGTGCCAATTGAGGTAGTGGATACGACAAGTCCAACGACTAATCCAATGGACCCGCATTTACAACCGATAGTGAATGGAGGAACGATTTCGATTGATAATTTTAATCCAAATGGTATTTCCTTAAATATGCAAGACCAGGAGGTCTGTATTGGTGAAGAATTTTGTATTGATATTACTGTTGAAGACTTTGTTGAAATTAGAGAACTGGGTTTTTCTTTAAACTGGAATTCCAATGTACTGGATTTTGAGGGCATTGAAAACTTTAATGATAATTTTCCAAATAATGTCGGTTTTCCACAAAACTTTACGACCAACATGGTCAACTCTGGACAATTAGGTTTCCATTGGGAAAGTTCTTCTATTATTTCTGTAGAAACGCTTAATGATAACGAAATACTTTTTTCAATTTGTTTTACAGTTGTTGGAAGTGGTGGTTCGTCGAGTGTTGTTTCGATTACAAACGACCCCGAACCAATTGTAGTCGTCAATCAGGATAGTTCGCCTGCCAATATCGGTATGAACACCAATAGTGCATTGATTGATGTAAAACCAACTCAAGGAATCACGGTCATAGCTGGTAATGGTGCTGGTTTTCCAGGTGACGAAATTTGTATTGATTTTGAGGTAGCTGACTTTGATGACATAACGCGTGTAATGTTTTCCATGAACTGGAATGGTACGGGCGAAGTTTTACAATATTCTCATGTTATTTTGGGCGATTTACCAGATTTGCAGCAGTTTAATTTCCTTGACCAATTTACGGCAAGTAGCTCTTTGGGTTTTGAATGGGAAACTTTTGGCGACCCTGTCAGCCGACCAAATGGTACGGTAATTTTCTCGGTTTGCTTCGATATTGTCGGTGACCCTGGTGAATGTACGGCGATTTCGATTGACGATACTCCATTTTCTATTGATATTCAAACGGCAACTTCCAACGGCATTAACGTTGGTATGAATGGTCAGCCGGGTGAGGTTTGTGTTGAAAATCCAGCAGAATACATTGTTTCTGTATCAGATAATTTTGGCGCGCCAGGTGCGCAAACCTGCGTTGATATTTCGGTAGAAAACTTCAACCAAATGACGCAAAATAATTACTCGATTACCTGGGATATTTCACAATTGGAATATGTCAGCGTGCAGCCAACGGGTAATTTACCAAGTTTTGATAATACGAGTTATGACGATGATATTAACTTTACAGAGGACGGTCAATTGGTCATTAATTGGGAGGCAGACAACCAAATTCAAGGTGAAACAGTGCCTGATGGTACGGTGATTTTTGAAGTATGTTTTACCATTTTAGGCGAATCTGGCGAATGTAGCGGCGTAGCGATTGGAGACGACCCCGAACCCATTGTTGTGATGACTGCCCCGACAGGTAATTCCAATTTAGGTCTGACGCCTAATAATGGTTCGGTCTGTGTAACTGATGTTTTATCCATTTCAAATATCAACATTACCGGCGTTGATTGTCCTGGTGATAATAGTGGTGGCATTAATTTTAATGTCATGGGCGGTTCTGGTGTTTATGAATTTCTTTGGGAAGGGCCAGGCATTAATAGCGGCAATTTGAATGATTTTCCATTAGAAATGGTCGTTGATGGAACGTACAGCGTCACCGTTACAGATGAGGGTGGTATTGATTATGAAGATACTTTTACTATTGGCGTTTCTGGAAATGCACCTGTAGCAGATGCAGGCGAAGATTTTACACCAGACTGCGACCAAGACCAGATATTTCTGGATGGAACGGGTTCTGTAGGGAATGGTTTGACTTATCTATGGACTGGTATCAATGCCAATTGTACGGCTGGAATTATGCCGGGTACCAATACTTCTCCAACGCCCCAGGTTCTTGGAAATTGTACTTACATATTGACGATTACGGAAAGTACAACTAACTGTATGGTTAGCGATACGGTTACTGTTTTTGCTCAGACAACGGCGGTACCAGAAGCTGGACCAGATTTGGAAGTCACTTGTGAAATGGACACCGTAACGATTCAAGCGATGTATCTCGCCAATCCTAATGTGACCGCAGAATGGACTGCAATTACAGGAACAATTTATGCTTCAACGGATACCAGCGCAATGGTTGGTGCAGGGGAATATGTGATTTCTTTAGTTGCTGGCAGCGGTGGATGTGTTGGGTCAGACACTGTTTTAGTAGTTGATAATATGATGCCTCCAATGGCAGATGCAGGTGAAGATGGCGCGCTTGGTTGTAGTGATGTCTCGGTTCAGTTAGATGCTTCTGCTTCTACCAGCACAACCGGCGGAACTTTAGAATTTATGTGGTCAGCAACGGGCAACGGTGATGTGTGTAGTGATGCGACGCTTCCGCAAATTGATGCTTGTGGCGTTGGCGAATACACCGTGTTAGTAACGGATACTGGAAATGGTTGTACTGCTACTGACCTCGTAATGGTAATGGGAGACACCTTAAAACCTGTTTCAAATGCGGGTTCAGATATGGTTTTAAATTGTTTGAATACGACCGTTATTCTCGACGGTAGTGGCTCATCTATGGGGACAGAATTTGAATATTCCTGGGTTTTTAATGGAATGGAAATTGGCAGTGATGTCCAACAAGGAGCGATGACCGCAGGAACTTATACCTTAATTGTAACGAATACGGATAATATGTGTTTTGCTGAATCTGAAGTTATCGTTACTGAAGATATAGATGAACCAACCGTTGATATTTCTGCGGCAATGGGCTTTCTAAGTTGTGACTCCGCAACGGATACGTTAACAGTGACAACCGATGCCATGAATGCAGCGTTTGCCTGGAGTGCACCAATTACCGCCACTACGAATGAGGCAATTGTTGACCTTGCAACGACTTACTCTGTTACTGTTACGAATATGGACAATGGCTGTACCAACGCAGCATCCATTACAATTGATGACAATACGATGAACCCCGGTATCACTGCTGGCCCAGACCAATCTTTTAGTTGTGGAACGGGTGAAGAAGTGACGCTATTAGGTGAAATCAACCCTACAATTCCAGGTGCGGTTATTCAATGGAGTACAGACGCAGCAGGTGGCGCACTTTGTTTTGAAACCAGTTCTTCTGATTTGCAACCTGTGGTTAGTTGTATTGGAATGTACACTTTAACCGTGCAAAATCCGGTCAGTGGTTGTATTTCTATGGATACAGTAATGGTCACTGGAGATACGACTATGCCAGAAATTGCCGATGTTATGACCGAAAGCGTAACTTGTACAGATATGTGTGCAGATTTGTCATTTACGTTGGTTGACCCATCAATGGCGGCAGATATTTCTATTGAATGGATATTAAATGGAACGCCATTAATGGATGAAAATGATTTCTCAGTCGAGGTCTGCGAACCAGGTCTTTACGAAATTGTGATTACTCATACACAAAGTGGCTGTACCGATTCTGCGCCAGCACAAGTAGAAGAAAATTTCGAAGAACCAACTGCCGACGCAGGAATGGATGGCACCGTCGATTGCGATAATCCAATGACTACTTTGGACGCTTCTACATCTCTGATTGCAGGCGAAACTACGGTTCAATGGTGTGACGATGCAGGCATGCCAATTGGTGCGATTGATGAAACAATGGTTGACGTTGATGCAGGTATTTATACTTTAAAAGTAACCAATATTGCTAATGGCTGTACCGCAACGGATGAAGTAGAAATCGTTTCTGACGGTGATTTACCAACTGCTGACGCAGGCATGGATGTCACCGTTGCTTGCGACAATCCGATGGCAACTTTAGACGCTTCTATGTCTTTAATTGCTGGTGAAACCACCGTTCAATGGTGTGACGATGCAGGTGTGCCAATTGGTGCGATTGATGAAACAATGGTTGACGTTGGCGTTGGAATATATACTTTGAAAGTAACCAGCATCGCTAATGGTTGTACCGCAACGGATCAAATTGAGATTATTCCCAATAGTGATTTTCCAACAGTTGATGCAGGTCCGGATGTTGAAAAAGGCTGTAACGATGCCACTGTAACTTTAGATGGTTCAGCATCAGATGCCGGCAACTATCAATGGACAGATGCAATGGGTAATGATGTTCCAAATGGCACTAACAATACTGTTGAAGTTGAACTAGAAGGCACTTATACTTTGACGGTAACCGACCCAAATACAGGCTGTTCAGCTTCCGACGATGTCGTTGTTACGTTCAATATTGACTTGCCTGATGCAGATGCAATGGCAGACGCTGACGAATGCGCAACAGAAGGTATGTTGATTGGAAATCTTCCAACGGATGCCACAGGTGTTTGGACTGCTTTAAATAACGGAACAATTACTGACGCAATGGTAGAAGAAACGACGGTTACTGAATTAACCGCTGGCGAAAATTGTTTCGTATGGACATTATCAAGCGGGACTTGTACCAACTATAGTGCGGATACCGTTTGTGTCACCACATCATCTGCTGTTGTTTTGGCCGTTGATGATACTGCTGAAACGCAGGATAGCTTGAGCTTGACAACCAATGTTTTAGCCAATGATGATATTGGAAATGGAAATATTACATTCAATGTTTTGACTACGCCAACTTCGGGTACGGTCGATAGTTTCAATATGGACGGGACAGTTTATTACACACCAACAATTGGTTTTGAAGGCGATGTAGCCATTGATTATGAAATTTGTAGCTTGGATTGTCCAGGAGTTTGCGATACGGCAACGTTAACAATCAATGTGACGTTAGAAGCTGTTGAACCACCAATTATTGAAAATAAAGTTCCAAATGGTATTACGCCAAATGGTGATGGTGTAAATGATGCCTTGATTTTTGATATTTTAGAAACCAACTTTGCCGATTTTCCAAATAATGAAATCATGATTTTCAACCGTTGGGGCGATGTTGTTTACAAACGTCAGCCATATTTCAATGATTGGAATGGTGTGCATGGCAACGGCGATGATTTACCAGAAGGCACTTATTATTATATCCTTCGTTTGGATTTTGGTAAAAGTGAAATCATTCGAGGTGATGTGACGATTGTGCGGTAACCGTACCTCGTTGTAGTAAATAAAAAACAGGAGTCATCCCGAATTTTTAATTTCTTGAAATGCGGTGCAAAATCACCCCGTTTCAATCTATTCTATGTATGTATCTGAGTAGTAAGTCAAATTAATAGTAATTAGTTGGCGTGGATAATTATTCCGTCTCTTGTCATTTTAAAAATTCTCCTGTAGCGACGGCTATAGTCGATTTTTAAAATAACAAGAGACAAAAAATTCTCTCACGCGAACTAATCACTATTAACTTGACTTTCTACTCGAAGTTCTCAAATGGAAAAAACTGGATTTTCTGAAAAATCCAGTTTTTTCCATTTGAGAACCCTTGAATCGTGCGTAATTTATTTTCTTTCTAGAACATTTTCGACTCAAAATGCTCAACAAACAGATTTGACTAAAAATCGGGATGACTCCTGTTTTTTCAACAATCCTCAGTCCCCACTCGCCGCGCCGTCCGACACCGCGTATTTCCAAATTTTATTCTAAAGCCAAAATCGCTGCTTACTTATTGCCATTATTTGAGACATCCTCCAATCATGATGTATCGAAATTACTAACCGAGGGTATTAAAAGTGACCATCAGTAGATTCTCTAAAGACCTTACTTTCGTCCTAAGTTTGCTTGCTTATGTCTGGATTTTTTGGAAAATTGTTAGAAATAGGCTTTATTTGACGAAAGTTTTATCCTAAAGTGGGGGGGTAGGAAGTTAAATCATGGTGATTTTCAAAATCACCATGATTTGAATACCATGCCTCAACTATAAACCTTAAAAAATGGCAACAACTCAATCAAAAACGGACAACCAGCCCAACAACAACTTAGAGGGGGGGACTTACGAAATCATTCGCAATCGTCTCGAAAAACAAACGAACGACCTTCGGCAACGCTTAGATTCTCTTAATGTTGACCGTAAAGAAGTCTTTGGTGCAATTGAGACGGCGTTGATTTCCAATGACCGCATTAATACACCCAATTATTGTATCGCTCGTGATATTATTGCGATTGGAGAGCATTGTATTTTTGGGTATAATGTACATGTCGGATTGCGGTCGGGGATTACTTTAAAGGATGTTTTTGCCGTTTATGATTTTAAAAATAACAGTTTTCAAGAGGTCAATTTAGACATTTTAGAGCATGCAAAAGGTGGTGAAAAATTTGCCACTGATTTTCAAAATTTATACCGTTATTATAAGGATGCTTTCTTTGCAAAATTCGTGCGACAGGGTTCGTTTTTATACATGGTTTTTCAATTGACAGAAGGCATTGCGAGTGATTTTAAAGCCTTCAAATGGTTGGTCAACGATGATGGTTTGGTGTATGTAGACAATCGGAGTGAGCAAGAAATTACCAAACCAAAGCAGCATGAATTTGAGTGGAAACGCGTCCACCGTGACCACCACCGAACAGGACAACATCCACATATCTCGATTTTAGACCGCGTTTTTGTTGAAACGGTTGGTGGAGATTTAACCATAAAAGTGGAGGACAATACGGACGATGGACTGGGGATTTATCGCGAAGATGTGACGCATATTGACCAGACATTAGATGATGCAGAATACTTATTTGCGGATTTGGACAACCTGATTGTTTTGAAAATTCGACCGTATCAGGAGGATTACCGCTATTTCGTATTTAATGAAAAATTGCAGCAGGTACAGCGGGTAGATGCCCTTGCGGACAGTGGTGTATTGCTGCCAGACGGTCATGGTTTGATATTTCCAAATGGTTATTATTTGCAAACTGGTGAGTTTAAAATTTTTGACCAAGACCTGCGGGACATGCGTTTTGAACAACGAATACCCGCACCTAATGGAGAAGATTTTTTCTACGTTTTTTATAATTATAATTACGGAACGTACGTCTTGCTGCATTATAATTTAATCGAGCAGCAAGTACAGACGCCGATTATTTGTCATGGATTTACACTATTTACAAATGGCGAATTGGCGTATTTTAAAGCAGAAGATGAGCAAACGAAGCATCATGTTGTACAAATTTGGCAAACACCGTTCGTTAGTGGAGAGGATGTTCCGTCAGAACATACGGACAGCTATTTGTACAAAGTCGGAAACAAAGACATTGTAAAAGCAATGGCGGAGTGTACCGAAATTTTGACTTTAGCCAATAAGGATGATAGCTATTCAGGATTGTATGCTGATTTGTCAAAACGTTGTACGGATGTGATTGACAGTTATTATTGGATAAATAAAGAGCCGGCTTATTTTCTAAACGAGCCTTTGGCAGCAATTCGGGAAACGGCAACTTCGGCGATTGAGGAATATCAAAAAAAGGTAAGGATTCAGCGAAATACCGAAGAAGAAATTTCGCGGGTACGTACCCAGTCTGAGGATTTATTTCAAAAAATCAAGCGAGAATCTTTTCAAACCGTCGATGAATATGTGACGGCACTGGCGGAGTTGCGGCAGTTGCGTGGAGAAATTATTTCGTTGAAAGATTTGCGCTATACGGACGAAGAATTGATTGAAGAATTGGAAATTCGGGCAACTGAAAATACCAATCAACTCTCGGAGGGTTGTGTGCGATTTTTACTACAAGATGATGCGCTGACGCCTTATCTGGGTAAAATTGCGGAGCAAGAAAAGACTTTAGAATCGGTAAAATCAGCGAAGGACGGGGAGCGTTTATTGGAAAAAGTAGAAGGCATCGGCGGCGAGTTAGAATTGCTAATTGATATTGTCAGTAATCTGAAAATTGAGGATGCAACGCAAACCACGCGAATTATCGACAACATTTCCTCGATGTATGCTTCGTTAAATCAGGTCAAAGCAGCTGTCCGACGAAAGCGAAAAGATTTGATGGGAACGGAAGCAGTTGCTGAATTTAATGCACAGTTGAAGCTACTTGACCAGGGAATTATCAACTACATCGACGTGTCTGATACGCCGCAGAAATGCGATGAATACTTGACCAAATTGATGGTGCAAGTTGAAGAATTAGAGGGTAAGTTTGCAGAATTTGATGAATTTATAGAAACGATAACTGAAAAGCGAGAGGAGATTTACAATGCCTTTGAAACCCGAAAGCAAGGCTTGGTCGAATCTCGTAACAATCGGACGGCATCACTAAATCGGGCAGGGGAGCGGATTTTAAATGGAATTCAAAGTCGGGCAAAATCGTTCAAAGAAGTTACGGAAATCAATGCGTTTTTTGCCGCAGATTTGATGATTGACAAGGTGCGGGATTTGATTGCGCAGTTGATGGAGTTAGAAGACACCAACAAGGCAAATGCCCTGCAAACACAGCTAAAAACACTTAAAGAAGAGGCGATTCGGCAGTTGCGCGACAAGCAGGATTTGTTTGTTGATGGCAAAAATGTAATTCAATTTGGAAAACATAAATTCGATGTGAATGTGCAGCCTTTAGACTTGACTGTGGTGGAAAAAGAGGGCGCATTATTTTATCATTTGACCGGTACGAATTATTACGAAGAAATTCAAGACGAAGGTATTTTGAGTACGAGGGAGGTTTGGAATCAGGCTTTAGTTTCTGAAAATAAATCCATTTATCGAGCGGAATATTTGGCGTATTTGGTGATGCAGGAAGCATTGGCTAATTTGTCGAAAGACGACCGACAAAAACTGGCGTTGAGTCATCCGGATTTGTTAGAAAAAGTAAAAACTTTTGCGGCAAACCGTTATGAGGAAGGCTACACCAAAGGCATTCACGACGAGGATGCAGCGAAGATTTTGGGCGTTTTATTGAATTTGGAAAACAATATTGACTTGTTGTCTTTTTCTCCAAAAGTGCGGGCGTTGGCGCAGTTTTACTGGACAAAAAAGATTGGCGAGGAAGATAAAAAGTTGTTGGAAACGCAGTTGGCAAGTGCGCGGGTGATTTTGGATGTTTTTCCTGAGTCGGAGAAGTTTGAGTATTTGGAAGGAAAGATTTTGGAAGAGATTGAGAAAGTGGAGATGGATTAAATATTTTTTCACCATTGAATAAACAGAAGCGGCATTTCGATATTTTTCGAAATGCCGCTTCCTTTTTTAAAAAAATAGTAGCTTTGCCAAAAATAAGATTATGAAATCAAAAAACATAGTTGCAAAAGTTGTTTGGAAAGACCTGGAAATGGGGTTTTGGGGACTCATAGACCAAAGTGGTAAAGAGTATTTACCGATGAATTTGCCAACAAGTTTGGAGAAAGATGGGGGAGAGGTGCGGTTAGAAATCGAGGAACACCCCGATGCGATGACCATGATAATGTGGGGGACGCCTGTCAGAATAGTCAAAGTACTTTGAAAGATGAAAGTGGTCTTAATTGGTGCTGGAAATGTTGGCTTTCATTTGGGTAAAAAGCTGCACAAAGTGGGGGTAGAAGTAGTGCAGGTTTTTAGTCGAACGAAGAAGAAAGCTAAAAAATTAGCCAATAAAATCGATGCTAAACCAATTACCCAACTCAAAGAAATAACCACTCAAGCTGACCTTTATATCCTCGCGGTAAAAGATGATGCGATTATGCCAATTGCTCAAAAACTGGGGAAAACAGCAATAAAATCCAGGTTAGTTGTGCATACTTCGGGCGGGACAAACACCGCAAATATGAGTGAATACTTAAATCATTTTGGCTCATTTTATCCTTTACAAACCTTTTCAATTGCCAAAAAACCGAATTGGAAAACCATTCCATTTTGTATAGATGCCAACTCTAAAAAAAGTAAACAACTTCTTTTAAAATTGGCGAAAAAAATAACGCCCAAGACCTACGAAATCAATGATGAACAACGGGCGATTTTGCATGTCGCTGCTGTTTTTGTCAACAATTTTTCGAATCATTTATTTCATATTGGCGCAACGATTTGTGAACAAGAGAATTTAGATTTTGCTATTCTAAAACCGCTAATTCAAGAGACTGTTGATAAACTCAACACCGGTACACCCGCAGAAATGCAAACTGGCCCGGCTTTGCGAAATGATAAAAAAACATTAGCAACGCATTTGCAATATTTGGAAAAGTATCCAGATTTTAAAAAAATATACAAAGCATTAACGGCTTCTATTTTAGGGAGTAGGAAATAAATAAGTTGACTAAATAAAGCCATATAGAATCTTATTTTCCTGTTTTCTAAACTGCATAGTAGCGAAACGAACCACCATAAAAAAGTAACAATTATGAGAATCATAGGCGATATTCCACATCCAAATCTAAAAATTACCGTTTTCAAAATGGACAACCGACTCTCCGTAAAATTTGAATCGGGTTTCAATGAGCAAACATTCAAGTTTAGAACCAGCAGTGAACTACAAAACTTTACCGATGTCGAACGCTTAGTCGATGCTGGTTTTGTGGAAAATGTTGAAGCAGCATTTACAAAAATGACAGCTGCAAAAAAAGAGGTCATGCAGCGATTTTATCCAAGAATGCGGGAGGAGTTTGAGGAGATTATTTAAAAAAAAATATAGTCTTTTTTAATCTCTGATGTTCCTAAAGATATTCTCATTAACAGAGATTTAGCAATTCATTGAGTACCTTTGGGCAACAAATCCCGTCAAAAAATCGTCTATTAATTTCAACGCTCAAAATTTAAAAAACACTCAATTCCGACTATACATGACCCAACTAATTTTTTCGACAATTAGCTTTTTTATCGCAACTACTTTGAATCCAACGATGTTGACAACAGAAACTGATGTTCATGATTTCAAATTTCCGTACCAAATGGAAATGCCAGATAAGACATTTGAGATGGAAGGCAGTTTGGATGAAATTTCTGGGTTGTCTTTGACTGATGACGAGCAGTTTTTATTGGCTAATAATGATGAACAAGGGCGGATTTTTGTGCTCAATAAAGAAACCGGAGCAATTGAAAAAGCCATTGATTTTCATAAAGAAGGAGACTATGAGGGCATTGAAGTGATTGGCAATCGAGTTTTTGTAGTAAAAAGTACAGGGACGATTTATGAGGTTGAAGACATCAACGCAGCGGAGTTAAATATGACTAAACATAAGTTTTTTCTATCGAAAGAAAATGATGTAGAAGCATTAGGCTATGATGCCAAAAACAATCGACTGTTGTTGGGTTGTAAAGGAAAAGCAGGCGAAGGAGAGGCGTTTATGCGCAAAAAAGCGGTATTTGCATTTGACCTCAATACGATGACTTTGCAGGAACAACCTGTTTTTATGATAACGTTGGAAGATGTTTGTAACTACTTGGGACATTGCAGTTTAGAAGACGGTGTTTTAGAAAATTTAAATGAATTTTTTAATCCCAAAGGAGAAATTTTAGGATTCAGTCCGTCCTCAATTGCGGTTCATCCAATCACAGGGCATTTATACATTACTTCGTCTAAAGGAAAGATGATTTTGGTTTTAAGTCCTGATGGTAAAATTTTACATATTGAAAAATTGCAGAAGCCGATTCATCCGCAGCCTGAGGGATTGTGTTTTGAAAAAGACGGAACTATGTGGATTAGCAATGAAGCAAAAAAGGCTGCGCCGGCTCGTGTTTACCAATTTAAAATGCAAAATTAATATTTTTGCTGTTCAATAGCGTTTATCTGTCCGTCCGCACCACGAGAGAAATTCTCACAGAGGGAGCAAAAGCTGGGTTTTTCCTGAAAATCCAGCTTTTGCTCCGGCTATAAAAAATAATCAGGTGGTGCGGGTGGACAGAAGATAGAAAATGAACTACACCAAAATTTTACGATTTTCTCGCTTCTCATAATATAAAGAAACTTACTCTTCATTCAATATCTCCCCACAATATTTACAATGTTTGGCATCATCATCGTGTCCTTCTTTAGCACAATATCGGCAGGCTTGCGTATTATTTGCTCCTTTGACTTCCCGTAATAATTCATTGGTAACGATGCCTGTTGGCACTGCAATTACCGCATATCCCAATATCATAACGGCAGCGGCAAGGAACTGTCCCAGATGAGTTACTGGAGCAATATCTCCATAGCCGACAGTGGTAAGTGTCACGATTGCCCAATAAATACTTTTGGGAATACTGGTGAAATTGGAGTCGGGTTCACCACCCTCAACCAGGTACATAACAGCTCCAATAATCGTAACAAGTAAGGAAATAAAAATTAAGAAGACGGTTATTTTGACGCGACTGGCTTTCATAGCCTCGACCAGTACAGCGCCTTCGTTCATAAAGTGACCCAGTTTGAAAATTCTAAAAATTCTCATTAATCGTAGGGCACGAATAACCATCAAACTGTGAAACCCAGCGAAGAAAAAGCTCAGGTAAGTTGGCAAAATGGAGAGTAAATCTACAATACCATAAAAACTCGTGGCATACTTCATGGGTCGATACACGCAATACAATCGCAGACTATATTCGATGGTAAAAAAGATAGTAAAGACCCATTCTAAAATAATGAAAATCTGCCGATAATTCACTTGTAAATCCTGTACTGTTTCCAACATCACGACGACGACACTGGCAATAATCGCCACAATCAAAATGACGTCAAAGGCTTTGCCCATTGGGGTGTCAGCTTCGAAAATTATTTCGTGAATTTTTTCTTTTCGCGGATTTAATGTGTCTTTAGTTTTCGGCATATATTGTTTTTAGTAGTTCGTTTAGTGTAGGAGTTGGTTGTAAAGTGAGCGTTCCATTTAAAATAACGCTTACTGAGATGCACGCCAACAAATGACTGATTGTCAATTTTTTATAGAAATTACGAACACGTCAAATTTAGGCTTATTTTCAAAATTTGACTTTTAAGTGCTTATTTGCTGCCTTAATTTTTCACAATTATCAAAATATTCTTTCACCTTTGCAAATTGTGAACCATCTATTTCAGAGATGGGAAAAAAATAATTTAAAAAGTAAGCATGAAAATACTTGTTACCTGCCCACCAATGCTGCGGCAAATCCATGAATTTAGACCTATTTTTGCAGAGAAAGGAATCGACTTATTAACACCCAATGTGGTGCAAACGCTTTCGGAAGAGGAATTGATTGATATTCTACCTGGAGTCGAAGGATGGATTATTGGCGACGACCCTGCGACCGAACGGGTTTTTGCAGCAGGAAAAGCGGGCAAACTTCGTGCAGCGGTAAAATGGGGCGTTGGTGTAGATAATGTAGATTTTAAAGCGTGTAAAAAACTGGGCATTCCGATTATCAATACGCCAAATATGTTTGGGGCAGAGGTTGCCGGTATTGCTGTGAATATGGTGATTGGATTGGCACGGCAAACGTTTTTAATAGACCGAGGAGTGCGGGCAGGGCAGTGGCTGAAACCTGCGGGGATTTCACTGACAGGGAGAACGGTAGCATTGATTGGATTTGGTGATATTGGGAAGGCAACGGCGAAACGGCTACATGCTTTCGATTTAAAAATAAATGTCTACGATCCGTTTGCCAAACGGTCGGAAGCCGATAAAGCCAATTTTGAGTTTTTAACTTGGCCCAATCGTTTAGCAGATGCTGACTTTGTCGTGAGTACTTGTGCTTTGAATGATGCGACTCGGCATATGATTAATGCGGTTACGTTGGCGCAAATGAAGGACGAGGTAAGGATTGTGAATGTTTCTCGCGGACCAGTGATTGATGAAACTGCCTTAATTGCTGCTTTAAAATCAGGCAAAGTACATTCGGCTGCCTTAGATGTTTTTGAAGAAGAACCTTTGCCTATGGATTCAGAATTGCGGACGTTTGAAAAGAATATTTTTGGAACGCACAATGGATCAAATACGATTGACGGAGTGCGACGGGCGAGTCATCAGGCGATTGCGTACATGTTTGAATTTTTAGGGATTTAAAAGTTATTCCTTTGAGCCTCTGGGTTCAAGCAAGCGCGGGAACTCAAACATGGTTTTTCCTTTGCCATTTTAAAATAGAATTTCTTAACGCCAAATTTCTAAACAAAATATCCAAAATAAAATGCAAAAAAACGTATTAATCACGGGGGTTTTAGGCGGTATCGGGTCAGCATTAGCAAGAGCATTTCGAGAGGAAGGCTACTATGTCTATGGTGTTGATAGAAACGAAGACCACATTCAGAGTTGCAATCGGTTTTTTCATTTTGACATTCATAAATTTGTTAAAGATGTAGATTATCGGCTGCGTTTTACAGGGATTTTTGATGAAGTAATTCCGAAATTAGATGTGTTGATTAACAATGCGGCGGTGCAAATTTTAGGTAGTTTGCACGAAATAAAACTCGAAGATTGGCAAGAGACGTTGAATGTTAATTTGACGGGACCACTGATGATGAGTAAGTTGTTTTTAAGTCGATTGGAAAAAGCAAACGGGAGCATTATCAATATTGGGAGTATTCATCAGCAACTGACAAAACCCAAGTTTATCAGTTATGCTACTTCTAAAGGGGCTTTGGTGGCGTTGACAAAAGCAATGGCAGTTGATTTAGAGGGTAAAATTCGGGTGAATGCCATTAGTCCGGCTGCAATTGAAACACCTATGCTGCGGGCTGGTTTTGACAATAATGAAGCGGCGATTGATGAATTGCGGAAGCTGCATCCGGTACAACGAATTGGCTATCCTGCGGATGTGGCAAAGTTGGCGTTATTTTTAGCCTCAGAGAATACCGGATTTTTACATGGTGCTAATTTGTCGTTAGATGGTGGGATAAGTTCGGTTTTGAAAGACTTGTAAATGTTTAGTGTTAACGTTTAAAGATAGGGTCGTATGATAAGGCAATTTTTCGGTTCTAAATGATTTCATTTTGTCAATTTAAATTCAGATTGCAAACTTTGAATCTGTCCCTCAAAAAGACGTCGCGCGTCATCTGTAGGTTCGTGCAAATTTTAGTTA
>CAYUNA010000024.1:0-12252 GCA_964445895.1 uncultured Saprospiraceae bacterium
AAAGCGGGTTTGGGTGTTAAGGGGCAGAAACGAGTTTTACAAACTCATTTCTGCCCCTTAAAATCCATTTTTAAAAACGTAACGAAACTTACTTTGCAGTGTAGTAAAATTAAATTTATTTTCCAACTATTTCAAACTCCCGCATCAATCGATTCCCCAATTCATCGACCAACGTCAATTGATGTAGACCTGCTTCCGGCGCCAATTCAATATGGTGAAACGTCTTTGTTTCTCCCAAATATTCATTATTCAAATGCCAAAAAATCGTCGCTTCTTGATTGCGATGAGCTACTTTAAAAACAGTACGACTTAGCGTCCCATCCAATTCTTTCGGCACAAAAATCTTAGTTTTATGTTGCGGATAAATCAATTGCATGGGAGACTTCGCCGCCGAAATATCAGACTGACAATCTGCTCGAAAAGGCGGCAATGCCCGATATTCTGGATGCTTAGATTTATAATAATATTCCTCCATTGGCGGCAATACAAACCATGCTTCATGGCGCATATTCAGCGGCGATTCACAAGCATTATTGACTTGCAAATTTTCTTTTTCATCTAAATGTAACAATTGATGAAATGGACAATTCCGAGCATTTTGCGCCCCAAAAGTCCCTAAAATCGTATCTTTTGGACAAATTTCCAATGCTTGATAGCCCGATTGTTGACAAACAACGACCTCCTGCATTTCATCCAACGGCGGCAAAAACCACTCTGCATTCGGCAATAAATCCAATACATCAAACAGTACAGGCGCAGCCGCTTTGATGCCCACCAAACCAGGACGACCCTCGCCATCCGCATTACCCGCCCAGATGCCAACCGCGTACCTGGACGTGACACCAACCGCCCAAGCGTCCCGAAAACCGAAACTCGTTCCTGTCTTCCAAGCCACATTTTGACTGGAATTGAATTGCTGCCATTCGCCCTGTGAATTTGGTCGTTCCAAATTTTGAATCGCGTCAAATGTCTGATAAATCGCAGCAGCAGAGAGTAGGGGAGGTTCTTTTACCTTATTTGCCATTCTAACCGTCCTTTCTGTCATTCCGACCGAAGCGGAGGAACCCCCATAATTCAATTCCCTAAAATCATCCTCCAAATACTCCCCATTAAGCTCTTGAAAATGATTCAATGTGCGCGCCATTCCTGCATACGCATTTACAATTTCCCAAAGTGAAGATTCTGCCCCGCCCACAATTAGTGGCAGCCCGTACCAATCAGCAGGTTTATCAATCGAATGTAGTCCCAACTGCTGTAAATTAAAGTGAAATTTTTCCAAGCCGTAGCGCGATAACATCCGCACTAGCGGTACATTCAGCGAGCGGATAACAGCGGTTTGGGCAGGCACCATCCCATCGTAAGTTTCGTTGTAATTTTCGGGGCGGTAGCTACCCAAATTAGTCGGTACATCAGGAATTAAACTATTTGGTAAGACCGTCCCATCATCCAGTGCATGTGCCAATAAAATCGGTTTTAGAATGCTGCCCGTGCTGCGAGGCGCTTTGATAATATCGACTTCTTCACCGTGTTCGCGTCCTGTACCAAGGATGTTTCCGATATAAGCGACGACGTTGCCCGTCTCAATTTCGACGACCAAGCCTGCCAGATTATGAATATCGTTGTTTTTTAAAATCCGATTGTGTCTTTGCAATACGTTCGTTACCCGTTGCTGCCATTTTTTATCAATGGTCGTTTGCATTCGAGTAATACTTCCTTTTACTCCTTTAAAATTTTCTGCATAAGCTTTGTCTAATAAATGCGGAGCAAGTCGTGGTAATCGATGTGGTTTTTCTGGCAATTTTTCTTCCAAAGCCAATTCATAAGTCGTCTGGTCAATCGCCCCTTTTTCTAATAATCGTTTTAACAATCGGTTGCGTTTTGCCCGCAAAGCATCCCGATTTCGACCCGGATGAATTAAGGCAGGCGCATTTGGTAAGACTGCCAAAGTCGCTGCTTCTGACCAGGACAATGCGCTTGGATTTTTGCTAAAATATCGCCACGAAGCCGCATCTAATCCTACTACATTTCCACCAAACGGCGCATTCGAGGCATAGTACGCCAGGATTTCATTTTTAGAATATCCCAACTCCAACCGCGTCGCCAAAATCATCTCTTTTATTTTCTGAAAAATGCCCCGCGACTGTGCATTTTGTGCCATCCGAATCACCTGCATCGACAACGTACTCCCACCGCTGACGATGCGTTTATGTTTAAAGTTTTGCTGCATCGCCCGTCCAATTCCGACAGGGTCAATACCCAAATGCGAATAAAAACGGCGGTCTTCAAATTCAATAATCGCCGCCGCAAACTTCTCTGGAACTTCCTCCTGATGCGGAAATCGCCACTGCCCATCTGCCGCTATTCTCGCACCCAACAAGTCCCCATTTTTATCTTCCAAAACCATACAAGTCGGCATTTGAAACAAGGGCTTCGGCAGCGAAAACCAGTACAGTGAGATTAATAATAGGCTGATTAGCAGTGTTTTACGAGGATTGTTTCTGATGGTTTTTAGCATGGATGATTGTTTTAAAATTGATGGGGTTAAAGTAGGCATTGCTTAAAAAGTAAGCGTTAGTTATCAAGTAAGCGTTACTTTCAAAGTAACGCTTACTTGATAACTAACGCTTACTTTTTGATGCGACAAATTACATGGCTTTTTTCATTTAAAAAAAGGGCGGGAAAGAATTTGTAGGGGATGGGCTATTATTTGTAGAAGTGGAGTTAATTTGTAATTATTTAAATCTGGAGGTATTGATGCTGCTACTCCTCCTGAATCATCGCCGGAATCTGCCCCGCCTTCATCGCCGAAGGCAAGGACGCCAACAGACCAATCACCAACACTGTTGCACCCACTTTCAAAAAGTCAAAAAATCGAATCTCCATTGGATAAGTATCGACCACAAAGCCTTCGGGGATGGTCACAATGCCCACTGTTTTTTGCAAAATATAAATGATGATAGCAAGTAGAAAACCGCTTAAAACACCGATTCCACAGAGAAAAAGTCCTTGATTCAAAAAAATATTCCGAATGGTGTTATCGCGCGCGCCCATTGATTTTAGGATAGCAATGTCGTGTTTCTTTTCCAAAACCATCATCCACAATGCGCCAATTAGGTTGAAAGCAATAATGATAATCATAAAGGTAAACAAAGCGAAGAATAACCATTTTTCCATATTCATCAATTTCAAAAAGGCTTCTTCTTGCTCGTAACCATCTTTGACGTGAAATTTTTCCCCCATCAAATTTTTAATGGCAGCTTGCGTTTCTTTGGCATCGACACTTGTATTTAAGCGGATTTCTAACGCACTAATTTCACCTTTTTTGTACCCTAATAACTGCTGTGTAAATGCCAGTGGAGTCAAAATATATTTACTATCAAAATCTTGTTGAATTTTAAAAAGTCCACTTGGTTTGGCAAATAATTTCCGAAAGGGGCTACTCATTTTCGATGGATTTTTCTTTGCCATAAAAATAGCCAAACTTTCGAAGTCATCCTGCACATTGATGCCTAATCTACTGGCGATGGTATGCCCGATGACTGCAAATTTTTTAGTACCTTTTTCCAATAAAAAATCACCTTCCACAATTGATGAATCAATGTCACTCACTCTTTTGTATTGACTGTCCACTCCTTTGACTACGCCAAATAATTGCGTTTTTCGATATTCAAAAAATGCCACTTCTTCTAGCGTTTTAGCCACAACTTCCACGCCTTGCAAGGCTTCCAAATCAACAATTTTGGTAGAGTCGATAGTAAAAACTTTCCCCTCAATCGGTGTTACTTTAATGTCAGGATTAAAATTATTAAACAACGAAGTCAGCAAGTCTTCAAATCCATTGAAAACCGACAAAACGATGACCAATGCTGCTGTACCAATCGTGACGCCAAACACAGAAATACCCGTGATGATGTTGATGGCATTGGTACTTTTTTTAGCGAATAAATATCGCTTAGCTATTTTTAATGGAAAATTCATTTAGACGGTTTATGGCAGCCGGCACATCGCGCACGGACGACCTTGTTTTAGCATACAAAAGTTCACTTGACCTGACAAAAATTATTTTTGATAATATGAATTATTTGTTGCAAGTTCAACAGCGTTTCTTTGTCCGTCCGCACCATGATTTTTTTTTCAGCGGCAATCATTTTGATTTTTTAGCAAAAAGTCAAAATGATTGCCGCTATAAATAGAAACCCCGTGGTGCGGAAGATAGAAAATGAACTACACCAAAATTTTACGAATTATTAGTTTTCAAAAACGCTACTCCTCAATCGCTTCATAAATCACACTTTGAATTCGTGGTCGATAATTATTTCTTCCCAAAATATTTCGCCCTTTCCAAGTTGGAAAAGTACGATTGGACAAAAAGACATACACTAAGTTTTGGTCAGGGTCAGCCCAGGTACAAATGCCCGTAAAGCCCAAATGACCGAAGGTGCGTTCGGAAGCCAGATAGGACATATTTTGACTCTTTCTCTGTTTTTTTTCTTTCATATCAAAACCAATTCCACGCCGCGAACAATCACTACAACGAGTAGTAAATTGCCGAACAGTTTGGGTCGAAATTATCTGTTTGCCGCCATAATAACCACCATTTAGTAGCATCTGCATAATCACTGCCAAGTCCGTCGAAGTTGCAAAAAGTCCAGCATGACCCGCTACACCATCCAGCATCGCTGCTGCCATATCATGAACGTAGCCCTGCACTTTTTGTTGCCGCCAATATCGGTCATCATCAGTAGGGGGAATCTGTTTTTTATCAAACTTTTCGAGCGGGCGATAGGTGATATTTTGTAGTCCCAGTGGTTTGTAAATTTTGGTTTGTACGTAATCTTCAATTGGAATTTCTGTTACTTTTTCGATGATTTTTGCTGTGATAATGAACCCCAAATCACTGTACACATATTTGCGTTGACTTCGCAATGGCGAGTTGACAATTTTATACCAAATCGAGTCTTGATAATCATTTTTTAGCCATAATTTATTTGCCACTTGAATCGAAAAATCATCACTTCGTTCCTTCCGATAATATTTGTACATCGGCTTTTTTTTTGAGGTTACAGTTTCTTCAAAAAAAGGAATCCATGCACCCAATTGAGCGTGGTGGGTCATCATATCAAGTAATGTCACATTGCCTTTATTGGTCGTATCTAACTCAGGAATGTAGTTTTTGATAGGCGCATTTAAATCAAGTTTTCCTTCATCCACCAATTTCATGACCGCGACAGTTGTAGCGGCAATTTTGGTAACCGAAGCGAGGTCAAAAATATCGGTTGTTTGTGTTTTTACCCCTTTTTTATAATCATGTTTTCCGAAGGCTTCGTGATAAATAATTTTGTTATCCTTTGCCACCAAAACCACACCACCGGGGGCAGCCATACTATCCACCACCTTTTTGGTCAATGCTGCAATATTGGCTAAAGAATCCGAACTCATTCCTACTTCTTCGGGCATACCAAACCCCATTCGCATTAAGCTTTTTGTTTTTAAACCTGTCCCAAATTTACTCTTCAAAGAAGCGGTCACGGGCAATCTACCATCCATCGAAAATGCGCCAAACAAGCCTTGTGCTGCCAAATCTTCTACCATATCGCCCGGTTCGTAGCCAATTAGAATATTGTTAATTGCGTCGAAATATTTTAAAGAATAAGGGTTGCCAAAGACAACCAAAATGACTTCTGTTTCTCGATTCAACACATTGATAAAATCAATCGCACTTTGGTGCAAACCGAAATTTTTACTGGCACTTTGTACCATGCCATGCAAGCTAATGACGACTTTATCGTAGTTTTTTAGCTTAGTCAAATAGCTTTCCTGTGTCGCCGAGGACATTTGTTTGCCCGTTTGCCAACAGGGAATGGTCTTGTATAAATTTAGTGTTTTTTGAAATTCAGGTTTAAACGGAGTCCCGATTGCCAACGCGGCGATACTCGTTTTTGAAATGTCTTGCAGCGGAATAATTTCGTCCTTATTTCTAACGACGGTCAGGGCATGCTGCAATAATTTTCGCTTCAGTGCATACGCTTTTTGGGTATTCAAGTCAGCCCGTAGGTTGGTCGTTTCCACCCGCTGTGGCGTAGTCAGACCGAGTCGATATTTATACCTTAAATTCTTTTTGACACTTTCATCAAATTCTACTTCATCAATCTTTCCATCCCGCAAAAACGTTTTAATTTGCCGAAAAGCAGCACCCACATCTTGTGGCAACAACAATACATCGTTACCAGCTGCAATTGCCCGCGCTTCTACTTCTCCATTGCCATAATGCTTCGTTACTCCTTGCATGCCAAGTCCATCAGTAATCACCAGACCATCATAATTTAAGTTATCTTTCAACAAATCGGTCACGGCTTTTCGCGAAAGTGAGACTGGAAAATTCTTTGTCGCATCAATCTCTGGAATCGCCAAATGCGCCACCATAACCGACCCAATGCCCTGGTCAAACAATACCCGAAATGGAAACATTTCAATGCTATCCAAACGATTCCTGTCGTGTGTAATCAGTGGCAAATCATAATGAGAATCTACATCTGTATCGCCGTGTCCTGGAAAATGTTTTGCGCAAGCCAGTACGTTGTGGTCTTCCATTCCCTTGGCATACATATAGCATTTTGCGGCAACATTATAGCGGTCTTCACCGAATGAACGATAATTAATCACTGGATTAGCGGCATTGTTATTGACATCTGCAACAGGGCCAAAATTCACTTGCACTCCCAATCTTCGACACTGCCGGGCTATTTCTTCACCCATATCATAAAGCAGTCGATTGTCTTGAATTGCGCCGAGCGTCAACATATTTGGAAAGCTAATCGTTGATTGTTTTAAACGCATACCTAAGCCCCACTCGGCATCCATCGAAATGATGAGTGGAATCTTGGATAAGGCTTGAAATTCATTGTTAAGTTGTGCTTGCTTTTCGGGTGTGCCTTGAAAAAAAGTAAGTCCGCCGACGTGGTATTCAGTGATGAGTCTTTTAACTTTTTTGACGTGGTCAGGGCCTTTATCGGAGTGGGCGCGTATCCACATGAGTTGACCTATTTTTTCGTCGAGAGTAAGGTTGTTGAATGTGGTTTCTACCCAGTTGTTTTCTTGTTCTAATGCTTTGTCAATTGGTGGTTGGGTTGCTTCTTGAAAGTTTAAATTCAAAAAAGTAAAGACTATAATTAAGGGAAAGGTGTATATTGTTTTTTTCACAATTTTTGTTTAAAAGATGTTTTGGTATGTTTAATTTTTGATTAAAAACACACAATTAGTCCAATAGGCAAAATTAGCTTTTTTTAATGAAAAATGCCCTAAATATTATTGCCGCTTCGCCCGTTCTTCCTGTATCTTTGGATTAATTTGCAATGCTTTTTGAATATTAATTTGTCCATTTGCCTCATCGCCTGCCTGATAATAAGCACTTCCCAAATTGTACCAGGCATCTGCATTTTTGGGTTCTAAAATTGTTGCTTTTTTAAACATTTCAATCGCCTGCGCATTTTGTCGATTAAAACCATATGCAACACCGAGTAGCCGCACGGTTTCATATTCATTGGGACGAATGTCGTAGGCTTTTTGCAAATAAGTCATAGCTTTTTGTAAATCACCTTTTTGCTCGCCATAAAATTTTCCAGCCTCTCGATAAGTGATGCCGAGGTTATTTTGGGCTTCTTCATAGTTCGGGTCTAATTTCATTGCTTGCTGATAATTTTGCACCGCCACATCATAATTTTGCAAATAATTATTAGCGTTGCCCATTAATAAATAAGCATTTTTATAGCCTGGGTGAATTTTTACCGCTTCCTGTAAATGTCCTACCGCTTCGTTTAACATTCGTTTTTTTTCTGTTTCATTGTTGGTTTTACTCGCCTCTTCAATCAATACACCACCTGCGGAGTTGCGCAATTTTGCACTCATTGTTGAGGTTTTGACATCGGTAGTGAATAGGGTGAAATTGTTTTTCCAAGCCGTATTTCGGGTAACGGTTTTGACTGAAAAAAGAAAGATTATAAGGGCAAAAAATCCTAAGGCTAAGGGAAGTTGATTCAATTCTTTCAATTTTTTTGCCGCCGTCATTCGATTGGTAAAACGATAGCCCAAAACTGCCACAATCAAGGCAAAACCAATACTCGGCATGAAAGTAAACCGCTCGTTCATATTCGTACCAACGCCAATGACAATGTTAGAGGCAATCGAAAGTGTTGCCAAATAAGCAATGATACCAAAGCTAATCGGGTCGCGTTTGGGGAGTCGAATTAATGCATAAATTCCCATTGCAACATACGCCAGGACACTTAAAATTACGCGCCAATCACCGAAAGTCATGATGCCGACTGCGCGTGGATAATAATCGTGTGTCAGCGGATGAGGAAAGAATAAAAGCTGTAAATATTTGCCGAGGGTGAAGAAGATTGTTGCCATTTTTTCACCGAATGTAAAGTCGATGTAGCGTCCGTCTACGAGTTTTAAAAACGGATTGTTCATCAATTCTTGCGATGGTTCGGAGGTGATAAAACCTAAAATATACGTTCGTAAAGCAATAAAAAGTACTGCACCAATGATAAAAGGAAGGGTTTGTTTAAAAATTTCGCCTCCTTTGGCTTTGGTGAAAAAATAGTAGGCAAATGGCACAACCGCTAAAAATGTAATCGCATTTTCCTTCGCCATTAATGCCATAAAAAACGCAATACTTGCCCAAATATTCGCCAATTTATTTTTATCAAAATAAGCCTTCAACGAATACCAAACCGCGACTAAACTCAGCAATAAAGTCACTACCTCATCCGCGCCCTTGATATTAGCAACCACTTCGGTATGGATAGGATGTACGGCAAAAATCATAGCCGCAATAAAGGACACAAAATAAGCATAAACGCCTGCTTTTTCTTCCTTGCCGTCAGGGGAAAATAGCCGCAGCAACACCATATACAACAACAAACAGGTCAAGGCATATAATAAAACATTCAATAAGTGACCTGCCATCGGACTTGCGCCAAAAAACTGATATAGCACTGCAAAAAGTATCGGTGTCAATGGTCGGTAACGTCCTCCAGCAACGAGTGCTTCCTTGCCTTCTACTTTGAAAAATCCTCGAAAAGTATCGTATTTCAATAAATCACCAATGCCCGAAAAACCTTGAGTCGTAAATTCATTATCGTAAATGACAATAGCGTCGTCAAGGGCATAATCGTGTTTTAATGTGTTGGCATAGAGTAGACAACAGATAGCAAAAATGATTATTTTATGCAGTTTAGAATTGGTCAGCCAAGCAGGAACTTTGGTTGATTTTATATTTTTTAAAGAGGTGACTGACTTCTTCGATTTGGATTTTCCGTGTTTTGACATAGTTACATTATTTTTGGAAACCCAAATTTTGTAAAAATTATTGGTGTGTCTAAATTTTTGGAGAGGTATTTTTTTAAAGAAGTGAAGATAACGCAATCAGATGTCAGATTTTGAGTTCTATATTCAAAAACATAGAATTTTTGAATTAATAAAAATAAATAAATTATAAAGTGTTAACAATAAGAATGTTAAATATGTTTTTTTACAATTTCATTGTTATATAGCCTTCTGAGTTCTGCTAAAAGTCTCTTTAAATCTTAATAACCTTTTTTATAACATCTCCTACATTTGTTTCAATATGTATAATATAGCCGCCAACTTCCCATTCTTTAGCAACAATAGGAAAGCGATGAACACCGAGTTTCAGGTCGTATTTTTTTTCTAAGATAAGTTCTCCATTTGTCTTAAAAATGCGCATAACGGCAGGCGTTTCTCTCGGCAAATACACGCCAACCTTAAATTCATTGTTGATTTCCAACCACTGTTCACTGTCAAAACGATGCTTTTGTAGGTTAGGTGCATACGTTTCAAGCCAGTCGTATGATTTGGCGGAAAGAAATTCTCCATCAGGTGCAAGGTCAGTAAATCCGCTTGAAATCTCGCGCTCAAATTTAACTAAAAGACTGTCTTTTGAAACCTGTTGTATTTGGCCTTGCGCAAAGATTGGGGCTATGAAAAATAACTGTACGGCGATATGTATCAACCAATTTTGGTACTTTTTCATAGAAAAGTAGGTGTTTGTACTTTGAAAATTGAATGCTTGATAAAGCTTAAAAATGGCATTATCAGCTAGTGTCGGGCAAAGTGTATTAGTTCTTATTTTCAAAGAATGTGATTCTAATTTGTGTTATTTGTTTTTATCAGTGAGCGGTGTATGTTTAAGGAACGCGAAATTATAAATAAATGGCAAAATGTAAAATGTTCCATTTTGTCAATGAAATCAGTATTTTGATGGAGATTGGCATGAAGACTCAAAATTATAAAAAAAAATAACAAAATATCTATTTCCGATTTATTTCCTCTAATTTTCCGTGGAAATACTTTGATTTTACCCATTTTTAGGTAGTAGGTACTGCTGCTTTGATAAATGATATAATTGATTGTTGGGTGGCCAGTTTGTCCTGACATTTTCTTCAGCAATGACTTTCTGAAAGCCATTTTTTAATAGAAGCTGGACGGAGGCTACGTTTTTTTGATGAGTCATTGCTTCAATGGTGGTTAGATTAATGATTTCAAAACCGTATTTTAAAACAGCTGTTACGGCTTCTTGCATCAAGCCTTTTCGATGAAAATCGGGATGCAAATCGTAGCCAATTTCTGCTTTGTTATGTTTGTGAGAAATATTCCAAAGGCACGCACCTCCAATCAATGCTGGATTTTCTTTGAAGCAAATGGCCCACATGATGGATTGATTCTTTAGTAAAGTCTGATGGAGTCTCTCTAATAACTGCTCAATTTGTGATAAAGATTCGGGCTTAAAATCAGGTAAAAATTCATAGACTTTTGGATGTGACCGGATGGTAAACATTTGTTGAGCATCAGCTGCGGTAAGCTGTCGGAGTTGCAGACGTTCGGTGTGTAAGGTAGGAAAAGGTGTAAAATTTAAATTCATAAAAAATAGTGGGCATTGCCTGCGGCAACGCGGGTGGGGTTCTTGAGGGATAAAAAGCGTTTTTGCAAACGCTTTTTATCCCTCAAACTCCCTTTGAGAAAATATAAATAAATTTCTGTTACACGGCACTTAACTGAGGCGATTTATTTTATCCCTAATATTTCCCCGCTTCAATAATTTCCCCATCCAGACACTGGTATCGTCGCAGTAAATCCGCCGTCATACACGAATGAACGGGCAAGATAAGCAAAATATCACCAATCTGAGTCGCATTTAATAAATTATCGGAAGCGCGGATAATGCCATGTTCTTGTGATAGTGATTTGACGTAATTCTCTTTTGGCAAAACGTTCCATCCATCTTTTTTATGTGCTTTAAACCCTGCCAAATAGCCATAAAATGCTTGCTGGGCATCCATAAAATTAACACGGTCTTTGGAAAGATGAACACCACCACCATAGACGACAATTTCGTTACGATTGGGGTGAATGGCCACGACAGGACAAGCCAAAGCAACGGCAATATCCGCCAATTTGCACGACCCAATCAGACTTTGTGTGACATCATAAAAAACAAAATTGCCGGGACGAATTTCATCAGCAAAACCAAAATCTTCGGCAATGCTACAAGTCGGCGTATCGCCAATGGAGAGCATCAAATTGGGGTATTCGGGTAGAAAATTATTTTTTAATTGAGTGAGTCGCGCCTTACTTTCTTCATGAATTTTTAAAATCTGTGTCTGACTCCGTGCTTTGTAGCTATGTCCAGAATGCGCCAAAAAGCCAGTAAATTCAAGGTTTTTTGTGTTTTTTATAAAATCTAAAAGTTGCTGTACATATATAGTGTCGTTCACTTCGATGCCTGTACGTTGATAGCCAGCGTCGATTTTTAGAAAAATAGTGACAGCGTGGAGAAGGTGCTGATTTAAAAACTGGAGGGTTTCGATAGACTCTACTACTAAGTTTAGTTGAATCGTCGCTGCTAAGTGATTGATGCGCTCAATTTCCAAGATATTGACGGGAAAAGCAACCGTAATATTTTGCCAGCCATCTGCGGCGAAGTATTCCGCCATACTGAAAGAAGAAACGGTGATGGCTTGTACGTCTGCGTCTCTAAACCAGCGACCAACTTCGTGTGACTGATGCGTTTTGAAATGAGGACGGAACAAAATACCATTCTTAGAGGCTTTTGCTGCCATTTTATGGATGTTTTTCAAACATTTGGCTTTATCGAGTAGTAGGGTAGGTGTGAGAATTGGTGGATTCATAGTTGTTTTTTAATTTAAAACAATGTTTATACAATTAAAA
>CAYUNA010000024.1:12352-17042 GCA_964445895.1 uncultured Saprospiraceae bacterium
AATTGGTGGATTCATAGTTGTTTTTTAATTTAAAACAATGTTTATACAATTAAAATCAATGATATAAATAATTGTTGGAGGTAGAAAAAAATACGATTAAAAAATAATTCAATAAAAAGTTTTAAAAAGAAGCGGTTTTGGTTTGTTTTTTGAAAAATGAAAGCTGGATTTCCACCATATTTTGTTAGAAGAAGGCAGCCAGATTTTTTTTTCAAAAAGTCGTGATTTTTTCTCCACAGGTTATGAACATTTATTTTGTGTAATTGTGGAAAACTTTGACCAAAAAACTCCAAGTAAATACCGTTTGTAATTGAAAAATGCATTTTAGATGAAAAATTATATATTTAACTTATTGTAAGTCAGTAATTTCCCTTATTTGCTTAAACAATGCCCTTTTTCCACTATTTGTTAATATCTAGTGAAAGTGATTGTATTAATTAAAAAAAGATTTGAGGATGAAAGGGGTTAGCCCTTTTTTGTTTGGAAAAAAAGCCGTTATTTTGCAGTCCTTCATTATGATAATCGATGCCAATAATAGAAAACAAAATAACGATTAATTGAGGGCACATCCAAGACTTTTATAGTCTTACTTTTTATGTTTAAATTATTGATACTGTAGCAATTAACAGGATACTACAATAGGAAACGACACAAATTTAGGAAACGATTTAATAACTTCTCATTACATTTGGAGAATGGTAAAAAATTGCGCTACAGTCTGGGATAACTGTCTTTCGACTATTCGAAGGAACATCAATACGCAGAGTTATCGGACTTGGTTTGAGCCTATCAAGCCGATACGACTGAATCAGAACGCGCTGACTATTCAAGTGCCAAATAAATTTTTTTACGAATGGTTAGAAGAGCATTATGTCGCTCTTTTAAAAATGACCATCCGTAATGAACTTGGCAACAATGGTCGGTTAGAATATCAAATTTTGATGAGTTCTGGGAATGATGACAGTAAAACCGGACAAGACAAACACAAGGCAGAGAAACGGGCTTCTAAGAAGTACAATCCCGGTGGGGTTGATACGCAGAATATCAAGAATCCATTTGTGATTCCGGGTATTCGGAAGTTACAGATTGACCCGCAGCTCAATCCGAACTATACATTTGATGGCTTCATCGAGGGTGACTGTAATAAGCTCGCCCGTTCTGCAGGACTCGCGGTAGCGAAAAAACCTGGTGGCACTGCCTTTAACCCTTTGGTGGTTTTTGGGCAGGTTGGTCTCGGTAAAACGCATCTCGCGCACGCCGTCGGCAACGAAGTGATGAAGCGACACGATGACAAAACCGTGCTGTATGTATCTTCGGAAAAATTCACGAATCAAATTATTGAGTCCATTAAAAACAATGCAGTCAATGATTTTGTGAATTTCTACCAACAGATTGATGTATTAATTGTGGATGATATCCAGTTTTTGGCAAATAAGACCAAGACACAGGAGATTTTCTTCCATATTTTCAATCAGTTGCACCAAAACGGTAAGCAAATCATCTTGACTTCTGACCGTCCGCCGAAAGATTTGGCTGGGATGGAAGACCGCTTGATTTCTCGTTTCAAATGGGGACTTTCTGCTGATTTGCAGATTCCGGATTTTGAAACCAGAGTAGCGATTTTGGAGTCAAAAATGAACCGCGAAGGCATCGAGTTGTCGAACGATGTGATTGAATTTATCTCGTATAATATTCAAAACAACATTCGAGAATTGGAAGGTGTATTGGTTTCATTGATTGCTCAATCTTCGTTGAACTCTCGCGATATTGATGTTGATTTAGCCAAAGAAGTGATTAAAAACTTCGTAAAGCAAATCAATAAAGAAATCACCGTCGAATTCATTCAGACCTTGGTGGCTGACCACTTTGACGTACCAGTTGATAAATTGGCGGGTAAAACGCGGAAACGTCATATCGTAATTGCACGGCAGTTGTCGATGTACCTCGCTAAAAATTTAACAGACAAATCATTAAAAGCCATCGGTGAAAACTTTGGTGGTCGTGATCATAGTACGGTTATTTATTCTTGCAAAACTGTACAGGATTTGATGGAAACAGATATGATTTTTAAAGACACAGTAGCAGAGTTGGAAAAGAAGTTGAGTTTTTCTTTAAACGAGAATTAGCCAGCATAGATAAGGTTAAAAAAAACATACAACAAGATATAAAGTAAGTTTAGGAAATAAAAAAGGAAACACGTATAAAAATCAGATTTCAAATAAGCAGCTGCTTTTGGAATCTGATTTTTTTTTTTTGCAAAAAACGAAAGTCAGGAAACTCATTTGTCAAAAAGATAGTTAACTTGATTGTGTAGACAAAATGCTAATCCATTGACTATCAAAGCCGTAATCTCTGAGTCCATCGCTTTTGAAAAAAAAGATGATAAAAACTTTAATTTTTCTATCAAATAATTTGCACATAACTAAAAGTAATTATACTTTTGCGACCGCTTCGCGAAATGACGCAAGCAAAACGAAAAAAATTGGTACGAAATATGCCTCTTCAAATAAGTAGAAATGTTTATTTGACAGACTCAAATTTCAGAAACAATCTTTACGGTGACGTGGGTGAGTGGCTGAAACCACCAGTTTGCTAAACTGACAGTCTCGTAAGGGGCTCGGGGGTTCGAATCCCCCCGTCACCGCAAAATATTTAAACTAAAAGTGTTTCACTTTTAGTTTACAAGACCCAATTATGAAACTTGAATTTATTAACTTCCTTAATTATTCAATTTCATTCTTATTTAGAGTTCGGGGTGTAGCGCAGTCCGGTTAGCGCACCTGTTTTGGGAACAGGGGGTCGCAGGTTCGAATCCTGCCACCCCGACGAACTATTAGGGAGTAACATTGATTTGTTGCTCCCTTTTTTTGTTGTATTTTTTAAAAAAAATCGTTATCCTTGCAATCTCAATACTTAGTTTTTATCTAAATCTAAGTACACAGACACATTTATTTGTGGAATCTTAGTTCTAAAATTCCACGAATAAATACGTCCGGGCACTTAGATACTAATCAATTGACAGCTCTATTTAATCTTGGAATCCATTTTTTTAAGACACGCAAAACAGTACCCATAAAACATGGCTAAAAAAGACAACTCCAGCTTTGAACAAAAACTCTTCAAAGCTGCTGATAAACTCAGAAAAAACATCGACGCTGCCGAATACAAGCACGTCGTTTTAGGATTGATTTTCTTAAAATACATCTCCGAATCCTTCGCCGAACTCTACCAAAAACTCGAAGCAGAGCAGTGGTCAGACCCTGAAGACCGCGACGAATACATCGCCGAAAACACCTTCTTTGTGCCCAAACTTGCTCGCTGGAGTCACATCCAAGCGCAAGCCAAGCTGCCGAGCATCGGACAAACCGTGGATGAAGCCATGGAAGCGGTAGAAAAGGAAAACAAAGAACTCAAAAATGTCTTGCCGCAAGTCTATGGCAAAGCCAACTTGGACAAAACAGCCTTGGGCGAACTCATCGACTTGATTTCCAATACACAACTGCAAGCCGAAAACGAAAACTCGAAAGACCTCTTTGGGCGCGTCTATGAATACTTCTTGGGCGAATTTGCCAATAAGGAAGGCAAAAAGGGCGGACAGTTTTACACCCCCAAAGCCATCGTCAAACTCATGGTCGAAATGATTGAACCCTACAAAGGGCGCGTCTATGACCCCGCGAGTGGCTCGGGTGGGATGTTTGTGATGAGCGAAAAATTTGTGACCGAACACAGCGGAAACATCAAGGACATCACCGTCTATGGACAAGAGAGCAACCAGACGACTTGGAAATTGTCGAAAATGAACCTCGCCATCCGCAACATCAACTCCAAATTTGTGGCGTGGAATACCGAAGGGACATTTTTGAAAGATGCGCACCCCGATTTGAAGGCGGACTTCATCTTGGCGAATCCACCGTTCAATCAAAAAGAATGGGGCGTGAACATTCTGCAAGAGGATGGGCGCTGGAAATACGGCACACCACCTTCTGGCAACGCCAACTTTGGCTGGATGCAGCACATGTTGTATCACTTGTCCCCGCGGGGCGTGATGGCGACCGTGCTGTCCAATGGTTCTTTGAGTTCCAATACTTCTGGCGAAGGCGATATTCGCAAAGAACTGGTAGAAAAGGACTTGGTAGAATGCATCGTCGCCTTGCCCAAGCAGTTGTTTTACAATACGGGCATACCTGCTTGTATTTGGTTGTTGCGGAGAGAGAAAGGTCATCCTCCCCTTCAGGGGAACGAGGGGCAAGGACAGATACTCTTCATTGATGCTTCCGAAATGGGCTATATGAAAAGCCGCGTGCACCGTGACTTTACAGCAGAAGACATCGCTAAAATACGCGACACCTACCACAACTGGCGCAAAGGCGAAAACTACGAAGACATCAAAGGCTTCTGCAAAGCGGCGAGCTTAGATAATATCCAAAAACACAAGCACGTACTCACGCCCGGGCGATACGTCGGCATCCCTGATGAAATAGACGATGGCATTCCTTTTGAAGATAAAATGGCAGCACTGACCGCAACACTAAAACAACAAATGGAGAAAGAGGTGGAATTGAATCAAGAAATTAAGAAACAATTGTCTAAAATTGGATTTAGCTTATGAGTGTAGAGAATAATATACCTGAGGGGTGGGTGGAGACTACTTTGGGGGAGGTAATTGAACGAGTGACAAAAGGTACTACGC
>CAYUNA010000025.1:0-16815 GCA_964445895.1 uncultured Saprospiraceae bacterium
TGAGAACAAAATATCCTCTCAAGAATGTTAAGTTATTTACTTCGCGTTCCTTATCCTATGTTTCCAATTTAAAAACTGTTATTTGACCATAGTTATTTTTCAAATAGATTTTCTTTGTGAAAAACAAATTCCACAGAACTATTCAGCTACCAATTGGTTTAATCAAAATGAATCCTCAATTGAATTAATCAAGTCAATCGAAATAATCGAATCATGCGAATCGGAATTGTTTGTTATCCAACTTATGGCGGCAGTGGTGTCGTAGCTACTGAATTAGGGCTTGGTCTGGCGAAAAAAGGGCACTCTGTTCATTTTATCACCTATCGTCGACCACCAAGATTAACAACTTTTCATGAAAATATTTTTTATCATGAAGTCTCAGGTGCGGATTATCCGTTGTTCGAATATCCGCCTTACGATACTGCACTGGCTAGTAAAATGGTTGATGTCGTTAAGTATGAAAACTTGGACATTCTGCATGTACATTATGCGATTCCGCACGCAACGGTAGCATACATGGCAAAGAAGGTTTTGCTTGCCCAAGGGCGCTATATCCCCGTGGTAACAACTCTACATGGTACGGATATTACATTGGTAGGTAGCAATTCTACATTCTCACCAATTGTTGAGTTTTCTATCAATAAATCAGACGGGGTAACTGCTGTTTCTCAGGCATTAAAAGACTTGACAAATGAGCAATTTGACATCAAAGACGACATCAAAGTTATCTATAATTTCATTGATTTCAACCGCTTTAGAAAGACGAATAAAGACCATTTTAAAAAAGCAATTGCGCCAAATGGAGAACGGATTTTAGCGCATGTTTCTAATTTTAGAAAGGTCAAACGGGTACAAGACGTGATTCATGTTTTCAAAAAGGTTTATGAAAAAATTCCTTCTAAATTGTTGCTCATTGGGGATGGTCCTGAACGGCACAATTTAGAACAACTTTGCCGCGAAATTGGACTCTGCCACGAAATTCGCTTTTTAGGAAAACAAGATGCTGTCGAGGAGTTATTGGCCATTGCAGATGTGTTTGTTTTACCATCTGCCAATGAGAGTTTCGGGTTGGCAGCACTCGAAGCAATGGCTTGTGAAGTACCCGTTATCTCCTCTAATGCTGGCGGAATTCCTGAAGTGAATATTCATGGCAAAACAGGCTATCTCAGCGATATTGGTGATGTGGAGGGCATGGCTGCAAATACGATTAAGATTTTGGAAAATGATGAAATTTTAAAAGAATTTAGAAAAAACGCGTTGGAACAAGCAGAAAAATTTGACCTGCAAAACGTCTTGCCGCATTATGAAAATTATTATGAAGAAATTTTAGCTACGGCCGTGCACTAAATGTTGTTGTAGCTACTAAAAACACAAAAGTTTCCAAGATTTTTGTGTTTTATGGATTTCTTATTAAAACATATAAAATAGATTTTGCTTATTTGAAATTTAATTTTGATACTCTTTTTTCATCAAAATTAAATGTTGTTATTTTTCTTAAAACTTCCACTATTTTTTATATCAAAAAAATATGTTGGCTAATAGCCTTTTCTCCTAACACAAATTTGGTCAAATAATTGGTTTTCCATTAAAAACATTATATTTTTGCAATATCAAACTTAATGTAAAAACAACACAAAGGTCGTTTGAGCGGAGTTTGAAACCCATTTTAAAAGACCTAAAGATTTATAATTTGGTTTTATTTGGTTAGGGCTGAGGTAGTGCTGTGGTGGCATTACCTCTTTTTTTTGTCCATTAGACTTTATGAGGAACGCGAAATAAATAAATTGACATTCTGGAGAGAGAAAGTTTGGTCTTAGTTTTTACTTTGAAACTGCGATTTATGTTGATATAATGAGCATTTTCAAAGTGAAAAATGAGAACAAAATATCCTCTCAAGAACGTTAAGTTATTTACTTCGCGTTCCTGAATGAATTTAAAGCTGCTCAAATCTCTTCATAAAGCTTATTTTTAGAATTTTTTGAAAAAGAAATTGACTATCCTACCTTTGTATTTTCTCCATTCATTTTATTTTACGATTTTGCGACGATTATTTTTAAGGGTGTGTTGAAGTATTTAGAACATGTGTAGCTTTTCTATTTTTTGACAACCAAGCATTTAGGAATTTGACTTAAACCTTAAATCATTGATTATTAGTTTGCAGAAAAATAGACATGCTCTTATGTTTCAAAGTGTTAGGGAGTTGGTAATAAATAACCTACCCGTTATGGCGAAGTAATTTTTTTATTTAAGAAATTTAAAAAATGCGAGCATAACTGGTTATTTGAGCCTTTTTTAAGTTTTTTAAATGGAAAAAGGCTTGTACCGACCTTGTGGAGGTAACGAGTCAGAATGGGTAGATTATTTTTTACCAATTCCCTTAGTATGTTTTTTCAAAATAACAGATAAGCACATTAACACAAAAAATAACATTTCCTCAATACGCCTTTTGATTAAATAGCCGTTATTATGCAATTATATTATAATACCAAAATACAAACCCCATGAGGAATTCAATTAAATTTTTACTCATTTTTTTGTGCTTTACCACCTCATTGATGGCACAAGACCGTTATCAATATATTGGAAAATATAAAAACATTGCGATTCGAGAAATGGAACGTACGGGAGTGCCCGCGAGTATCAAATTAGCGCAAGGTATCCTCGAATCAAATGCAGGCGCTAGTTATTTGGCAAAAAAGGCCAACAACCACTTCGGTATCAAATGTGGAGGCTATTGGAAAGGACGGACTGTGTATCGTGAAGATGATGACTACGATGAAAATGGGCAGTTGGAGAAGTCGTGCTTTCGCGCGTACAAATCAGCAGAAGAAAGCTATATCGCACACTCTGAGTTTTTACGAAACCCTCGTAGCGAACACCGTTACGGCTTCCTGTTTCGATACGATGTAACGGATTATCGGCGATGGGCTCACGGACTCAAAAAGGCGGGTTATGCTACAAGTCCGACGTATGCACAAAAGCTAATAAAGGTAATTGAAACCTACGACTTAGACCAATACGACCGCCTTTCATCGGGAGAGATTCGAGATATTGAATATGATGATACTGACTTAGTTGCTGGCTTAGATATGCGCCGTATCAACGATGTAAAAGTAGTGTACGCAGAACGCAATGATACTCCAGCCAACATTGGTACAAAGACAGGCATTAAGACCAAACGTATCTTAAAATACAATGAAAAACTCTACGATGCCGCTACATTATTGAAGCGCGATGAATTGGTGTTTTTACAGAAAAAGCGCAAGAATTTTAGAGGAACAAAAAAATGGCATTATGTGCGGGAAGGTGAGACGATGTACGGCATTTCTCAGCTTTACGGCATTCGTTTGAAAAATTTATACCATAGAAATCGCATGCCAGAAGAAACGCAACCTGAAAAAGACGAGCGGATTAAATTGAGAGGTTGGAGAGTGAGTAAAAAAGAGCGTCCTCGCCTGCGACCAGGTTATGTCGAACCCGCACGAGAAAAGAAATCAGAGCAAATATCTGATGAAGTAGATGGATTTATGGACAACGAAAATTCTATAGAACCAGATATGCCACCAACAACTACACAACCGAATACCTCATCGAATGGAAATGGTAGTAATAACGGAAATTCTACCAACGGAACAGGAACCAATTCGGGGTGGTCAGATGGGAATAATGTAGGTAATTCGTCAGGTAGTAGTTCCTCTTCCGGGACCGGTTCGACTAATAATACGAATGGAAGTTCTACCACTTCGGGGGCATCAGGTAGCAATACTTCTTCAGATAATGGTTCGACGATTGTGCATCCGCCGATTTTTAATCCAAATACTTCGGGCTCAAATTCTGGGTCGAATAATAATTCGGGAAATACCTCAGGTGGCAATTCTTCCACAGATTCTCCTTATGCTACCTATTATGTAGTTGTGAAAGGAGATACTTTATACAGTTTGAGTCGAAAATATGGGACTTCTGTGAGTGATTTGAAGCGGTGGAATGGGTTGATTGATAATTTAATTTATCCAGGTGACCGACTAAGAGTACAGTAGATTGAAGACAGGAATTACTTTTAACTGTGGAGGGAAGAAATTGAAAATTCTCGACCTCCAATAAAAAATAGTGCGCAGCAACGCGTGAGAGATTCTTGAGGGATGACTCGTGTTTATCCCTCAAACTACCTCTTAAAAAAAAGAAACTTAAATTAGAATGTATAAGTGAAATGAATTCAATAACTTGAACCATTATGCTTGTTCTTTTTCCTTCTAAAAACCTTTAAAAATAAGTCCGTAACAGCGGCTATGCACTGATTTTTAAACCTTTTTACAAGAAAAAATTACGGCGCATTCTGGCTCAACTTATTAAATTCATTTCACTAAGAATAAACTCTATTACTTTATAAGTTGTTCTTTTCCTTACAAAAAGGGCTTTACCGAAGCTCTATTTTTTGAAAGAGCATATTAAAATGAAACCACAAAGGACAATTATTTATTCTTTTCTTTTCTTGTTTTTCTCTTGTCAATCTAACGAAAATTTTCCTCCGCAAGATTTTTATCTCGGGGGCATTGCCATCAAAGAAGCCCACTTGGATGACTGGACAAATACATTTCAACGTGTAGGGATGAATACAGTCGAAGTTACCGTTTATGCCAAGCAATGGGAATGGTACTGGGATAGACTGCATGAAGATGAAGAGGCAGAAGGTGTGATTAATGAAATACGAGCAGCAAAGGCTGCAGGGCTGAATGTTGTGATGGTTTTACGGGTGCAATTGCAGCATTGGTTTACCAGTAATCAATTCAAATGGCATGGAATGATTATGCCACTGACAAATGGGGCATTGGAATCTTGGTTTGATAAATATGAAGCTTATTGCTTGAAATGGGCGAAGATTTGTGAAGCAGAAGGCGTTGATATTTTAGTAGTAGGAAGTGAAATGAATGCGCTTTCTTCAACCATTCCGTTGACTGAATTACCGCATTTATATCAATATTATAATAGTTTGTCGGCACAAGAAGATTTTGAAAAAAAAGCGTTAAAATATGAGGCAGCGTTAAAAAATAAGCAGATTTTAAAAGAGGACGAGTCTCTGGCAGGTTATTTAAATCACAAAATTCAAGTACAACATCAATGGGGACAATTGGTTACTTTTGCCAATTGTGATGATGCTCTTTTTCGTATAAATGAACGCAGAAAAACCGTTAAAAAACGTTGGATTCAGTTAATTGAAAAATCGAGAAAATTATTTACAGGAAAACTAACCTATGCCGCTAATTTTGATAATTATCATGAAGTTGACTTCTGGGAACACCTTGATTTTATTGGTATCAACGCTTATTTTCCTTTACGAAAAGTGACGAAACAACCGCTACATGAAGCTGCTATAAAAAAGGAATTTGACAAAAATTGGAAGACCGTTTTTATGGAGATTGAAAAATTTCAACAGAAAAAAAGTATTACAGATAAACCAATTTTATTCACAGAATTGGGGTATACAAATTTACTGGATTGTACAATTGAATCATGGAAAGGCGATGGTTTTTCAATTGCTGGAGAAGATGAAAATGAAAAATTGATTGTTTGGCGCGACCAGCCCAAGTTTCCTCAAGAGCGTATTTGGGCAGTTGAAAGTTTGGAAAAAACAGTGAGAAAAATGGACGTTCCGCTGGCAGGTATTCTGTATTGGAAGTTGACGACGCACGAATATTTATTGAAAGAAGAACCTTTTGCATTGCATTTTCATCAAACATCAATAGATGAATTACAGGATGCCTTGTTGTGTTTTTTTAAAGAAAACTAACAAATTTTATAATCAATCACGCCTTCACTTCTCGTTTCTTTAAAAAAATCCGCCCAATTCTCGTTTTATCATCCACCATTGTTGGAATTTGTTCTTGCCAGTAGCCTTCCAGAGTCATTTGCCAAAGATCACGTTTGAAGACCAATTGAAAATTACGTTTGTACCAATCTATATCTTCCAACTCGTCTTTATTGACAATTTTAAATTCTTTCACCGTTACTGACCTGTCCATATGTAATTGTCCTCGAATCTTCATCTCAACGACTCTGCCATCGGGTAGGCTAACGCTCGTAAAGCCACTCAAATTTCCGTTATTTTTGACATTGAGGTTCATTTCAATATTATAACGTTGTTGATTGAGTACTAAATGCCCATCCCAAAGCCCCGAAACGTGTTGAGATTGTGCATTTAAATTCGTCATTAAAAGTAGGTAGGAAAAGGTCAATAAAATTTTCATCGCGATTTTTATTTTTTCTATCCTCAAAAATAGATGCAATTTTTTATCAAAATGGTGGATACAGCAACTTTTAACAAATTAATTTATTTTACATTTGCGAATGATGAGGTGTTAGGGGTGAGGAATCAGGAGTCAGAAAATTCAATCTGTTTCCAAAATCTGATGTCGTTCCCCTGATGCTTGACACCTTTTAAAAAAGAAATAATGAATTATCTAACACTCGAAAATGTCAATAAAGCCTACGGCGAAAAAGTGCTGTTTAAGGATGTGAATTTGCAGATTGGAAAAGGGCAAAAAGTGGCATTAGTGGCGAAAAATGGTAGCGGAAAAACAACCTTGATGCGTGTAATCGCTGGACGGGAGGCAGGCGAAGGCGAAAATTGTCGGGTGCATATCAACAAACATATCAAGATTGGTTGGCTTGACCAAGATCCTGATTTCTACGAAAAGCATACGGTTTTAGAGGCTGTGTTTGATTCCGAAAATCCGATGATGCAAGCGGTGAAAGCCTATGAAGAAGCAATGATTCGCCCCGACCGCGTACAAGAGATGCAGGATGCACTCGCTAAGATGGACGACTTGAAAGCCTGGGATTTTGAAGCAAAAGTGAAGGAGGTGCTTTTTAAATTGAACATTACGATGTTTGACCAACTTGTTTCGACCCTGTCAGGGGGACAACAAAAACGATTGGCACTGGCAAAATTATTGATTGACGAGCCCGAATTCATTATTCTTGATGAGCCAACTAACCACTTGGACATGGACATGATTGAGTGGTTGGAAGAGTATTTACAGCAGCCGAATCTAACCATTTTTATGGTGACGCACGACCGTTATTTTTTGGAAAATGTGTGTAATATTATTTTAGAATTAGACAATGGAACACTTTATCGGTACACTGGGAATTATTCAGAATTTTTAGAGAAAAAAGCTGTTCGAGAAGAAAATGAAGCAATTGATTTAGATAAAAGTAAAAAGCTATATCGAAAGGAATTGGACTGGATTCGGCGACAGCCAAAAGCACGAGGAACGAAGGCAAAATCGCGGGTTGACAAATTTGATGTGATTAAAGAGTCCGCACATCGAAATTTAAGTAACGATGAAATTTCTCTGGATAGTTTGAAAGGGTCGCGTTTGGGTAGCAAAATTTTGGAAGCCGAATACGTCAGCAAATCTTATGGTGATGTAAAAATGGTAGACAACTTTTTTTATAAATTCAGAAAAGGAGAAAAGGTTGGAATTGTAGGGCGAAACGGAGTAGGGAAGACTACTTTTTTGAAGTTATTGACCAAAGAAATTCGTCCTGACGGGGGTAAAGTTACCGTAGGTGGCACCGTCAAATTTGGCTACTACACTCAAGACGGCATCAATCTGGATGAAGACAAACGAGTCATCGACGTGGTGCGCGATATTGCTGAATATATCCCCGTAGACAAGGGACTTAAGATGACTGCACCGACTTTGTTGGAGCGATTTATGTTTCCGCGAGCGCAACAGCAAGTTTATGTATCGCAGCTGAGTGGAGGTGAAAAACGTCGTTTATATTTGTTGACCATTTTGATGGAAAATCCAAATTTCCTAATTCTGGATGAGCCTACAAACGACCTTGATATCATGACGTTGAATGTGTTAGAAGAGTGGTTGATGAGTTTCCCTGGTTGTATTTTGATAGTATCGCACGATCGGTATTTCATGGACAAATTAGTTGACCATCTTTTTATTTTTGAAGGTGATGGTAAAATTAAAGATTTCAATGGCAATCACCTTGATTATCGTCGTTATATCAAAGCACGCGAGTTGGAAGAACGCCAAAAAGAACGGGCAATCCAGAAACAAGAAAAAGCTATTGCCGCTGCTACCGAAGCTAAATCGGATGCGCCAAAAATGACTTATGAACAGCGGAAGGAAATGAATAAAGTGGAAAAAGAAATCAGTAAATTGGAAGAAAAAAAGACGGCAATTCAAGCAAAATTTGCCAATCCTGACATTTCTGTTGATGAAATTAAAACACTTTCGCAAGAATTAAGTGACGTCAAAGAAAAGATTGAAGAGAAAGAAATGCGTTGGATGGAGTTGGCAGAATTAGCGTAGCGCTGACCTGTTATTATATCTTACGGGAAATAAGTAGACGATTATCTACGTTTAAACACCGAAATATGATATGTTCGCAGAAAAATCGTTTATAAGATGTTATTTAGTTTGGAATACCGTCTTTTAAAGACGATATTTGTTAAAAGAGGTTAATAACGCCAGAAGATTTTCTTCTGTTTTAAGAATAACAGTCATAGGGTGTCCATAGTCTTAGGTTTCGCCGAATTTATTCGGCGAACCTAAATTTTGAGAAATTCTGGTAAACAAAATAGGAGTCATCCCGAACTTTTTCCCTTTGAAAACCCTTGAACCGTCCGTAATCTATTTTCTTCCGTTAACATTTTCTCCTCAAAACGCAGAAATGAAGGGTTGAAGCTAAAATTCGCAATGACTCCTATTTATTTTTGCTAAACCAGACTTACCGCATCTTTGGTCGTCGTCGTTTTCCACCTGGATTTATCACCATGCCTCCGCCTCGTCGTCCACCACCGCCCATACGTTGAGCTGCTTTCATCTGTCCACTTTGCGCGATAGCTTTTTCAAATTGCTTGATTTGTTCTTTCAAACTGGGTTCAGTTACTTTCAAATCTTTCATATCCCGAAAAATCAACTTCGCTTCTTTCCATTTATTTCGAGTTGCTGCGATATTTGCCAATTGTAATTTAACTGCCGCTTTTTCATTATCAGAAGGTAATTCCAAACCTTCTGCAATTGTCAAATATTCTTCTGCTTTCGCCCAATCTTTGTGCAATTGACTCGCGATTGTTCCTTTCAAAATATAATAATAAGCTCGATTCGTAACATATAACCAGTCGGGTTTTATGGTCAAATTCAAGCGGTCATCTGCACCTAAAAAGTCGTTCATTTGCATCATTTGCGATGCCGACTGAACCGTACCTAATAAAATATAGCCGACCAAAAGTGCGATTCCAATCAAAATTGGCAACCACGACCAGGCAAAACCAAAGAAAAAAGTGGCTAAAATACCGCCTCCTAAAAAAAGCGCAATTAATGCAAAACGTAGATAAATATTAATTGTAAACATGGTAGTTATTCGTTGAATCGTTATTGATTATTCGTAGCTCGTTATTCGTGCCGCGATTATTTTAAAAACAAAAACGATTTAGAGGATGCTTTCTGTAAGTGAAATGAATTTAATAAGTTGAGCCAGAATGCGCCGTAATTTTTTCTTGTAAAAAGGTTTAAAAATCAGTGCATAGCCGCTGTTACGGACTTATTTTTAAAGGTTTTTAGAAGGAAAAAGAACAAGCATAATGGTTCAAGTTATTGAATTCATTTCACTAAAAATTTAAACTCCTCTTTTTATAAAATATATCTGGCAAATCAAAAAGGCTTAAATCTTGAATTGCCTAATTTTTTGCAAAGATAATGAAAAAAAATCAGGTGGTGCGGGTGGGGTTCTTGAGGGATAAAATTCAAATATATTTTTGTTCAGAGTACTAAAACACCGCCAGTTATTCTCTACACAATCCTTACTTCAATCGCTTCAGCGCTTTCCCTAACTTTTGTAAATTCTCTTTGACAATTAAGTCATTGGTTTCAAACGATTGCGCTTTTTTTAAATGCCCATGCGCTACGGACACATTTTTTTGAACATAAGCAATGTGCGCGAGATTTAGGTATGCCAGGGCATTGTCTTTTCCGTCTCGCAAACCAATATCTGCTGCTGCTTGAAAGTGTACTTTTCCTTTTTCCAAATCCTCATGTTGTAACGAGATAATACCATATGCAAAATGATAATAGGCTCGACTCGCCTTAATTAACCACTCTGGATGCTTGTTTTTTGACAATAACAATTCAGCCTGATTGTAATCTCTTGTCTGTAAAACATTCAATGCCGACCGCACCGTTCCATATAAGAAATGAGTCAGGATGAATAAAAAACTTGCAACGTAAAAGAACCACGCTGTCCCCAGACCTTGTTTTAAATGAAATAAAATGCCTAAGCCAAAAAGGATGAAAATAGCGGCAATTTTTATTCGGTATGCTTGCATCTTCTGTATTTTTAAATAACTTCATAGTCTGACTGTTCTATAACTTTCATTTTATTGCTATCTTTGCCCTAAAAAAAAGCGATATGCGACAGATATTTTCTATTTTAATATTGATTTTGGTAGCACAAATTTCTTTTGCGCAAGGTAGGGTTGAGGTTAAAGAGGAACAAGAAGTCACTGATTTGATGAACCGTTTTGTAGACATCAATTCAACCACTTATACTGTTGATGGTTGGCGTATTCAGTTGATGGCAACTTCTGACCGTTCAAAAGTAGAAAATGCCAAACGCCGTTTTCAAACCTTATATCCAAACATTTATGTAGATTGGACGCATTCAAAACCGTATTATAAACTACGGGCAGGTGCTTTCGGTTCAAAATTAGAGGCTACGCGAATGCTATATGTTTTGAAAAAAGATTATCCGACTGCCTATCCTGCTAAAGATGATACTATTCGACCGATAGATTTATTGAATTAAGTCTGGAAATTTATTTCTCAAATAGCTTTCATTGGAGTCGTTGCTTCATTTAAAACCGTCTTAAATTTTGGCTCTAATTGCTGAAAAATCGGCTCGGTCAATTCTCCCGTTCCATACCAGACACGCTCAAAAATTAAGGTCGTTTCTCTAAATTTTCCTGCTAATTTTTGTCCACTCATTTCTCGCAAATATTCCCGATTGGTCTTGTCGCGTTTCCATTTAATTTGATTAGACAACGACAATTCTTTCAAAATCGCCAAATAATATAAGCGCACCGCCAACGCATAATTTTTCTCTGCCAATGCTTGTCGAATAAAGCCTTCTAAATCCGATTCGTGCAAGTTTTCTTCAATATCTTCCAAGTCAATTTCTGTTGTCGTTCGACCGGCTACTTTTGTATTTTTAGGGCTGAAAAGGTTCTCGGCATTCATCAATTTCATAATCAAAAATACCAGCAATGCGACACCTAAGACAATCATCAAAATTTTAAAAAACGGTCCGAAATTAGTTTCAAAATTAGTTGGGCCCGTTGAAAAATTAGGTTCGCTTCCTGGATTATCGCCACTACTTTTTTGAGCACGGTTTTTTGCTTCTGCTTCTGCTTGCTTTGCGACTTCCTCCGAATAATTTTGGTCGTAGTCGATTTCTTTGGTGTGTTTTTTCCAGGTGGCTTTATCAATTTTGTGGGGAGAAAGTGATTGCTGTTCATAAATATCAGCAGGAGATTGTGCCCATAAAGTGCCTGTATTAATGGTAATTAATAATAGAAGAACAAACTGATATTTTTTTAAATTCTCTTTCATTTTTGATTTTAGATATGTCCCAAATAATCTTGCAAAATCAGCACGGCACTAATTTTATCTACCAAACCTTTGTCTCGCCGTTTTTTCTGCTTTGCACCACTATTAAAAATAACAGTTTTGGCAGCTTCCGAAGTAAACCGTTCGTCGTGTAAAACGACTTCAATATCTGGATATATTTTTTGTAATTTTCGAGAGAAACCAACGACTAAATGATGGATTTGTGCAGGATTTCCATCTGGATAAAACGGTTCACCAATGACAATTTTCTCGACTTCCTCCGTTTTCATATACGTTTTTAAATACGTAAAAATCTCCGCTGTAGAAATCGTATCTATACCCGAAACAATAATTTGTAGTGGGTCAGTTGCCGACAGCCCTGTCCGCTTTGTACCATAATCTATCCCAAGAATTCTTGCCATGCGGTAAAAATACGAATGTATTTGGACTTTTTCCTTATCCTAAAAAACGAAAGCCGACTCCGTGAATATTTTCTATTTTCAAATTAGTATCTGTTTTTAAATACTTGCGCAATCGCGAGATAAAAACATCCAAACTTCGTCCCAAAAAGTAATCATCTTCACCCCACAACTTCTCTAAGATTTCTGAACGTTTCAGCACGACATTTTTATTTTCGATAAAAAACTTCAATAAATCTGCTTCTTTTTGCGTCAGTGTTTTTTGAAATTCAGTCCCTTGTAACGATAGATTTTTATAATCAAATTCAAAGTTGCCAATCCGAAAAACCGTTGGGGAAGTAGGCGTGATGATTTTACTGCGCCGCAAGAAAACCTCAATTTTTAAAATTAATTCCTCAATACTAAAAGGCTTGGTGATATAATCGTCTGCCCCGAGTTTTAACCCATGAATTTTATCCTCTTTTAGCGACTTTGCTGTCAAAAAAATAATCGGGACTTCGGTATTGTATTTCCGAATTTCGCGCCCGATTGTGAAGCCATCCACATGAGGTAACATCACATCCAAAATGCACAAATCAAAATCATAATTGGCACTTGTTAAGGTATCCATAGCTTCTTTTCCATCGATGCAATGTGTGATTTGGTAGCCCTGCAATTCCAGGTTGTCGCGGGTCACAAAGCTGAGACTTTCGTCATCTTCTACATATAATAGGTGTGCTTTCATAAGTGGATTTTATTTTTTTAATAGAATAGAAACCTCCGTCCCTACGTTTTCTTCACTCTGCAAATCGAGTTTCCAACCATGTGCTTCACAGATGTTTTTAATGTAAAAAAGTCCCAGACCAAATCCTTTCACATTGTGAACGTTTCCCGTTGGAACGCGATAAAATTTATTGAAAATTTTCGGTAAATATTCTTTAGAAATGCCAATCCCCTTATCGGATATTTTTAAACAAATATCTTTCCCCGAATCCTTGGTTTGAATGCTAATTTGCGGTGCATCTTTGCAGTATTTCGTGGCATTGTCGAGAATGTTGTGAATGATATTTATTAAGTGAAATTTATCGGCAGCGAAAGTTGTATTTTTAGCCTGTAAGTCAGCAGTCAGTTGTCCATTTTGTTGACCAACTTTCAATTGCGTACTCTCCATAATTTGCCCTAAAATCTCGTGCAAATCCAATTCTTCTTTATTCAGTTTGAAGTTTCCTCGTTCAATTCTTGCCAATTGCAACACTTTTTCTACCTGATTATTCAGTCGCTGATTTTGTTCCTTGATAATTTTAGCGTATTGAAAGAGCCGTTTATCTTGTTGAATATTTTCATTATTTAAAAAGACATCTGACGAAATTTTTATCGTAGAAATAGGCGTTTTAAACTCATGCGTCATGTTATTAATGAAATCTTTTTGCATTTCGGATAGTCGCTTTTGCATCAAAATTACATAAATTGTATAAATAAAAAACAACATCGTTATCAACAGAATAGCTGCAAAAACGATGGTTAAGCGCATACTACTAATAATCTCTTGCGTCCGATTTGGGAAACGTACACCAAAAAAATAGTTTAATCCATCTAAAACAGGTAACTGTTCTTTTTCTACTGCCGTCGTGTCAATATTATCATCAATTGTGTAGCCAATATAATTTCCAAAAACCATCTCCTCCGTTTCACAGTCATAAATTCGATATTCAAATGCTTCCTGGACAAAATCCAATTCTTTTCGTAAAAAATAATCAAGGCTATTGGGGTCAATTTCATCATTGATATTGACGACATAATAATTACTGGAAACCCGTTTGACAAAATCATAAGCAGGCAACGGACTTCCCATTTTTTCAAAAGTCTGAGCTACATTGCTTAGAGCAATCACCGCTTTTTCGTGAAATTGTTGTTCCTTTTCATCCCAATTTTCCATCAACAAATGTACCTGAATCCCGATGATGCCAATGATGGCAATCATACCGAAAAGGACGACCCGAATGATGGTGCTATTTTGCATATTGGAGATGAAAAATGAATGATTTTTTAAACTGCAATTTACTAAAATTGCGATAAGAGATGCAAAGTAGTAGGTTCTATTTACTTATGAAAATAACTTAACAACTGATTAACAAAATTGAAATATGATTAACATTGAGTTCGCGTTCCTTAGCATAAAATTTTGCAAAAAAAGGGGCAAGGTTCTTCTGGAAGAACGCACACCAAAAAAATAGTTTAACCCATCTGAAAATAGAAAATTCGTGGTGCGGACGAACAGAAATTGGCTGAAGAAAAAATAGCTTTAAATTTGATGCACCGCCTAATTTTGCTCGTTACATAGCGTCAATTGATTAACCACTAATTTTACTAACTTTGCTCATCTTTTCTGAAAATAAACAATCGTAATACCGATGAGGCAAACAAACAACATTCTTTTTAAACGGCATTTTTTAGCTGTATTTTTCCTTCTGATTTTTATAATAATCAATCCATTTTTTAATCCTGTTTTTGCTCAAGATAAAAAGGGTGGAGTCGCTTTTGCCCTTTCTGGTGGTGGCTCTAAAGGCATCGCACAAATCGGTTGCTTGAAGGTTTTAGAAGAAGAAGGCATTCGTCCAGAATTGATAACAGGAACGAGTATTGGAAGCATTTTAGGTGGCTTATACTCAATTGGTTATTCGATTGAAGATTTAGAAAATTTAGCGGGTGAATTGGATTGGGAATACTACTTCAATGATGAATTAGAACGCATTCATTATCCCGTCGAAGAGCGATTTGCGACAGATCGTTATCAAGTTGGCTTTCCTATCAAGGATGGAAAAATTGTGTTACCAACTGGTTTTGTTAAAGGACAGAAAATATCTTTATTACTGTCTCGCTTGACGATTCCTGCACATGGCATCACTAATTTTGATGAATTTGAAATTCCTTTTCGAGCCATCGCAACGGATTTTGAAACAGGACAAGCGGTGGTATATGGCAGCGGAGATTTGGCGGATGCGTTGCGGGCGAGTATGTCGATTCCTTCTGTTTTTGAACCTTGTGCGATTGATGGAAAATTATTAATTGATGGTGGTGTTGCCCGGAATTTACCTGTCGAAGATGCCCTTGAAATGGGAGCAGAAACCGTTATTGGTATTGACATTGGTGCGCCTCTTTATAAGAAGGAACAGTTGGCTTCAGTCTTGGATATTTTAGATCAAACAAGCAGTTTTCGAGTCGTTGAATCTAATTTGAAACAGGCGGAATTGGCAGACATTATCATTCGTCCTAACGTGGCAGATATTAGTGCATTATCGTTTGATCAAAATGATACATTGATGGCTCGCGGACAACGGGCGGCGATAAAAATGTTGCCAGAAATTCAACGCCTGATTACCAATCCAGTATCTTCAGAACGAGGCGGGATTGAGATTCCTCAAGAGGTTAATGTCGTTGCTTTTGAAGTAGGTGGATGTCTAGATAAAGAGGTTATTGGCGTGAAAAATTTGTTGCAAATACGCACGCCAAAAGTTTATAAATTAGATGATATTGAAAATAGAATCAAGAAACTCTATGGTAGTGGTTTGGTAAAGATGGCGAGCTATAGATTGTTGAAACAAGAGGAAAATGGTTATAAATTAATTATTAATGTGACGACACAGAAAGGCGAATTTATCAAGCTAAGTGCCAATTATGATTCAAGGTTAAAGGCAGGCTTACTGTTCAACTTAACGTTGCGCAATCGGATTTTTAATGGGTCAAAATTTAGTTTAGATCTTAAAGTTTCGGAGAGTCCTGCTGTGATTGTGGACTACTTAGCTTATACTGCTCGCCGTCCAAATATAGGTTGGCATGTTGGTGGTAAAGCGCATAGTTATCAGGGGTTAACCTATATTGATGGGAGTAAAGATGAGCAATTTCGGATGCGGCATTTTAGTGCAGAAGCCAATATCTTTTCTGCGCTCAACAACCGGTTTTTGGTTTCCGCCGGTATCGGGGCAGAGCGATATGTAAAGGCAGAGGAGTTTTTTGACCCAGATGAAGAAAATCAACGTTTGCATCAAACCTTTTTGCAAGCTGAATTTTTACGGGATACCTACGACCGAATTCACTTCCCAACTGATGGCTCAAAGGTGGTGATTGAAGGTAAATATGCCTTTGCTCGTAAGCTAGAATTAGTAGATAGCGACACCACTTCTGCAATTGCTTCAAGGAATTCAATGCTAAGATTGCAAGCGACGAAGATTTTTTCAGTATCGAAAAGAATTAATCCATTTCTGTCCTTTGATGGTGGCTATATTCACGAGGTGGAAAACAATTTCTTAAACCGTTTTTATCTTGGTCGAGCGATTCCAAATGAAGTAACGCATGTAGAATCTGTTGGTTTGAATTATATGGAAAAACCTGTTTCGGCGTATGGGCAAGTTGGTTTGAAAATGCAGATTGAGACATTACCGAATATTTTTACTTCGCCAATGTTTAACTACACTTATTACCAATTAAAATCTTTGCAAGTAAATGAAACCGGAATTACGGATGAAGTGATTACGGAGAAGGATTCGTTTTTTGGTGCAGGGATTGAACTGGGATGGCTAACGGTAATTGGACCCGCAATTATTACTGCGGAGTATAATTTTTCGGAAACTCGAATGAATTATTCTTTACATTTAGGTTATGTGTTTTAAAAAAATGAAACCTCACTTAATTACTACATGGTAAAGGTTTTTCTCATAAAAAAATAAATTGGACTGGGTTGGCGCGGAGCGACTTAGCTATTGGTAGAAATTTTGTTTTTTATCAGAAGCGCA